>CAUOWW010000082.1:0-6894 GCA_963508345.1 uncultured bacterium | reverse complement strand
GTGATGTTTCTGGTGAAGGGGTGCAACAAGCCCTTCTTAAGATTATCGAGGGAACCGTTGCTAGCGTGCCGCCTCAAGGTGGGCGCAAACATCCACAACAAGAGATGATTCAAGTGGATACAAAAAATATTCTCTTCATCGTGGGTGGTGCCTTTGATGGTATCGAAGAAATCGTCAAACAACGTCTGGGTGAAAAAGTCATAGGATTTGGTCAAAATAACAAGGCGATTGATGAAAATAGTTCTTACATGCAAGAAATCATCGCAGAAGATATTCAAAAATTCGGTATTATCCCTGAGTTGATTGGACGCTTGCCTGTCTTTGCAGCTCTTGAGCAATTGACGGTTGATGACTTGGTTCGCATCTTGAAAGAGCCAAGAAATGCCTTGGTCAAACAATATCAAACCTTGCTTTCTTATGATGATGTCGAGTTGGAATTTGACGACGAAGCCCTTCAAGAGATTGCCAATAAAGCCATCGAACGCAAAACTGGTGCGCGTGGTCTTCGTTCGATTATTGAAGAAACCATGCTAGATGTCATGTTTGAAGTACCGAGTCAGGAAAATGTGAAATTGGTTCGCATCACAAAAGAAGCTGTCGATGGAACGGATAAACCAATCCTAGAAACAGCCTAGAGGTGACTATGGAACTTAATACACACAATGCTGAAATCTTGCTCAGTGCGGCTAATAAATCCCACTATCCGCAGGACGAACTACCAGAAATCGCTCTTGCAGGGCGTTCAAATGTTGGTAAATCTAGCTTTATCAATACCATGCTGAACCGTAAGAATCTGGCTCGTACATCAGGTAAACCTGGTAAAACCCAGTTACTCAACTTCTTTAACATTGATGACAAGATGCGCTTTGTGGATGTGCCTGGTTATGGCTATGCCCGCGTTTCCAAAAAAGAGCGTGAAAAGTGGGGGCGCATGATTGAGGAATATCTGACAACTAGGGAAAATCTCCGTGCGGTTGTTAGTTTGGTGGATCTCCGCCATGACCCGTCAGCAGATGATGTGCAGATGTACGAATTTCTCAAGTATTATGAGATTCCGGTTATCATCGTTGCGACCAAGGCAGACAAGATTCCTCGTGGTAAGTGGAACAAGCATGAATCAGCAATCAAAAAGAAATTAAACTTTGACCCAAGTGACGACTTCATCCTCTTTTCATCTGTCAGCAAGGCAGGGATGGATGAGGCTTGGGATGCAATCTTAGAAAAATTGTGAGGAAAAGAAAATGGCAAAAACAATTCATACAGACAAAGCTCCAAAGGCTATCGGGCCTTATGTTCAAGGAAAAATCGTTGGCAACCTTTTGTTTGCTAGTGGTCAAGTTCCTCTCTCTCCTGAAACTGGGGAAATCGTTGGAGAAACGATCCAAGAACAGACAGAACAAGTCTTGAAAAACATCGGTGCTATTTTGGCTGAAGCAGGAACAGACTTTGACCATGTTGTCAAAACAACTTGCTTCTTGAGCGATATGAACGACTTTGTTCCTTTTAACGAGGTTTACCAAACGGCCTTTAAAGAGGAATTTCCAGCTCGTTCAGCAGTAGAGGTAGCTCGTCTTCCTCGTGATGTAAAAGTCGAAATCGAAGTCATCGCAGAGATTGGATAAGCTAGTTGAAGTTTGGTTCTGCCAAACTTCTTTTGATATAAGGAGAAAAAGATGACAAAGAAACAACTTCACTTGGTGATTGTGACAGGAATGAGTGGCGCAGGGAAAACAGTTGCCATTCAGTCCTTCGAAGATTTGGGTTATTTTACTATTGATAATATGCCTCCAGCTCTCTTGCCTAAGTTTTTGCAGTTGGTGGAAACAAAGGAAGACGACCATAAGTTGGCCTTGGTAGTAGATATGCGTAGCCGTTCTTTCTTCTCAGAGATTCAAGCTGTTTTGGATGAGTTGGAAAACAAGGAAGAACTGGACTTTAAAATTCTCTTTTTGGACGCAGCAGATAAGGAATTGGTAGCCCGTTACAAGGAAACCAGACGAAGTCACCCTCTAGCTGCAGATGGTCGGATTTTGGATGGAATCAAGTTGGAACGTGAACTCTTGGCACCTTTGAAAAATATGAGCCAAAATGTGGTGGATACGACTGAACTCACTCCACGTGAGCTGCGCAAAACCCTTGCAGAGCAGTTTTCGGATCAAGAACAAGCCCAGTCTTTCCGTATCGAAGTCATGTCTTTTGGCTTTAAATATGGAATCCCGATTGATGCGGATTTAGTCTTTGATGTCCGTTTCTTGCCAAATCCCTACTACCTACCAGAACTGAGAAACCAAACGGGTGTAGATGAACCAGTGTATCACTATGTCATGAACCATCCTGAGTCAGAAGATTTTTATCAACATTTGTTGGCCTTGATTGAGCCGATTTTGCCAAGTTACCAAAAGGAAGGGAAGTCCGTTTTGACCATTGCCATGGGGTGTACGGGTGGACAACACCGTAGTGTGGCCTTTGCTAAACGCTTGGCGCAGGACTTATCCAAGAATTGGCCTGTTAATGAAGGGCATCGCGACAAAGATCGAAGAAAGGAAACGGTAAACCGTTCATGAGAAAACCAAAGATAACGGTGATTGGTGGAGGGACTGGGATCCCCGTCATTCTAAAAAGTCTGCGGGAAAAAGATGTGGAAATCGCTGCTATCGTAACGGTGGCGGATGACGGTGGTTCATCAGGTGAACTCCGAAAAAATATGCAACAATTGACACCGCCAGGTGATCTTCGTAATGTCCTTGTGGCCATGTCGGATATGCCAAAATTTTATGAAAAGGTCTTTCAGTATCGCTTTTCTGAGGATGCAGGAGCCTTTGCTGGCCATCCATTGGGAAATCTCATCATCGCTGGCCTGTCAGAAATGCAGGGTTCGACCTATAATGCCATGCAGTTACTGAGCAAATTTTTCCATACAACAGGGAAAATTTATCCTTCCAGTGACCATCCTTTGACCCTGCATGCAGTCTTCCAGGATGGGACAGAAGTAGCTGGAGAGAGTCATATAGCAGACCATTCAGGCATGATTGACCACGTCTATGTGACCAATACCCTCAACGATGATACACCTCTGGCTAGCCGTCGAGTAGTGCAGACCATTCTTGAAAGTGACATGATTGTCCTCGGACCTGGTTCCCTCTTTACCTCGATTTTGCCCAATATCGTGATTAAGGAAATAGGCCAGGCACTTTTGGAAACAAAGGCAGAAATCGCCTATGTCTGTAATATCATGACCCAACGTGGGGAGACGGAACACTTTACAGATAGTGACCACGTAGAGGTCTTGCATCGTCACCTTGGCCGACCTTTTATCGATACTGTCTTGGTGAATATTGAAAAAGTGCCTCAGGAATACATGAATTCCAATCGATTTGATGAATACTTGGTGCAGGTGGAACACGATTTTGCTGGTCTTAGTAAGCAAGTTCCACGCGTGATTTCCTCTAACTTCCTTTGTCTGGAAAATGGGGGTGCCTTTCACGATGGAGATTTGATCGTGGATGAGTTGATGCGGATTATACAGGTGAGAAAATGAGTTTCACAGTAGCAGTAAAAGAAGAAATCCTAGGTCAGCACCATCTAAGCCGACATGAACTGTCTGCTATTATCAAGATGTCTGGCAGTATTGGTCTCTCGACTTCGGGTTTGACCTTGTCTGTCGTGACAGAAAATGCCAAACTGGCTCGTCACCTCTATGAGTCTTTTCTCCATTTCTACGAAATCAAATCGGAAATCCGCCACCACCAGAGAAGTAATCTTCGTAAGAATCGTGTCTATACTGTATTTATAGATGAAAAGGTGCAGGACTTGTTAAGTGATTTGCATTTGGCAGATTCTTTCTTTGGCCTAGAAACAGGTATTGATGAGGCGATTTTCTCGGATGAGGAATCGGGTCGTGCTTATCTCTGTGGTGCTTTCTTGGCAAATGGAAGTATTCGTGACCCTGAATCAGGTAAGTACCAGTTGGAAATCAGTTCTGTTTATCTGGACCACGCGCAAGGGCTTGCCTCTCTTCTCCAGCAATTTTTACTGGATGCCAAGGTGCTTGAGCGCAAGAAGGGGGCTGTGACCTATCTCCAGCGAGCCGAAGATATTATGGATTTCTTGATAGTCATCGGAGCCATGCAGGCGCGTGATGATTTTGAGCGGGTTAAGATTTTACGAGAAACCCGTAACGACCTCAATCGTGCCAATAATGCCGAGACAGCTAATATTGCTCGGACAGTTTCTGCCAGCATGAAGACTATCAACAATATCAGCAAAATCAAAGATATCATGGGCTTAGAAAACCTGCCAGTGGATTTGCAGGAAGTAGCGCAACTGCGGATTCAACACCCAGATTACTCTATCCAGCAGTTAGCAGATAGCCTCAGCACCCCTCTGACCAAAAGTGGCGTCAACCACAGACTCAGAAAAATCAATAAGATAGCAGATGAATTATAAAACCACGAATCCTATGTGACTCGTGGTTCTTTTTTATAAACTGGTTGAGTGTTTTGGTTGTACTTTTTGCTCAGGGTCGATGTAATTGATGGCGTTGTTAACAGCGGTTGGTGCTTCTCCAAGCCCTGTCGCAATCAAGTCAATTTTTCCGTCATAGTAGCAACAGTCACCGATAGCATAGATACCTGCTTGGCTGGATTCCTGTTTGCTGTTGACGATAATCTTGTGACGGTTGAGATCAAGGTCCCAGTTTTTAAGATTACCAACAGAAGATTTGAAACCATAGTTTACAAAGAGGTGGTCTAGGTCAATCGTTTCTGTTTCATCAGATTTAACTTTTGTGATTTCCAACTTGTTAAGCGTTGTTCCATCTCCAAGGAGTTGGCTAGGGACGAATGGTGTCTTGATAGTTACAGATGATTCTTGTAAGGCTTGGACACTGTGTTCCAAAGCACGGAAATTATCTCTGCGGTGAACAAGGGTAGTTGGTGCGATTTTTTCAAAAGCCAAAGCCCAATCAACAGCTGAGTCCCCACCACCCAGAATCGTTACTTTTTTGTCAGCGTATTGCTGGATATTGGAAACGTGGTAGTGGATATTTTCATAGCCTTCAACGCCTTCTAGTTCCAGCGGACGTGGTTTGAAGGCACCGCCACCCATAGCGATGATAACTGTTTTAGACAGGTGACTTCCTTTAGAAGTTGTAATTACAAAGCCATCTTCCTGTTTTTCAATCTCAAGAACCGTTTCGTTGAGATGAATAGGGGTATCAAAGCTGTTTAGCTGTTCAATCAAGCGATTAGTCAACTCTTCTCCAGTCAGGTTTGGAAACCCTGGGACGTCTAAGATTTCCTTTTCGGGATAGAGAATAGCAGGTTGTCCACCTAGTTGGGGAAGAGAGTCGATGATTTGGACCTTGGCTTGGCGTAGGTGGGCGTAAAAGGCCGCAAAAAGACCGACTGGACCACCACCTACAATGGTAATATCATATAGTTGAGACATGGTTTCTCCTTTGTTTTTTATAGTCAGTTTATTTTATCATATTTTCTCCTTAATTTAAAATGAAGTAGGATAGGTAAAAAAATGCCAGAAAAATGGTATAATAGAAAGGAACGTGTTTGGACAGAGAGGAGACAGCAGATGAACTTTCAACAATTATCCAACCTACAATATTGGACTAGCTTGTTTTCTAGTCCTTGGAGTATTGCCATCAATGTGTTTGATATTTTGATTGTTGCCTATATTTTATATCGTTTTACAAAAGCGATAGCTGGCACCAAGATTATGATTTTGGTGCGTGGGGTCGTGGTCTTCGTATTAGCCCAGGTTGTGGCCAATATCCTTGGTTTAACAACGATTTCTTGGTTGATTAATCAGATTATCACCTATGGAGTTATTGCTGCGGTTGTTATCTTCTCTCCAGAGATTCGGACTGGTTTGGAACGTTTGGGAAGGGCGACAGATTTTTTTTCTACTGCTCAAATTAGTGCAGAGGAGCAAATGATTCGTGCCTTTGTCAAGTCGGTTGAATATATGAGTCCTCGTAAGATTGGTGCTCTGGTTGCCATTCAACGAGTTCGCACCTTGCAAGAATACATTGCGACAGGAATTCCCTTGGATGCCCATATTTCGGCAGAACTCCTCATCAATATCTTTATCCCCAATACTCCCCTACATGATGGTGCTGTAATTATCAGAGAAAATCGAATAGCAGTGACTTCTGCCTATCTGCCTTTAACAGAAAGGACAGGGATTTCCAAGGAATTTGGGACCAGACACAGGGCGGCCGTCGGTTTATCAGAAGTGTCCGATGCCTTGACCTTTATCGTCTCAGAGGAAACAGGTGGTATTTCTATTACCTACAATGGGATCTTCAAGCATGCCTTGACTCTTGAGGAATTTGAAGCAGAGCTAAGAAGAATTCTTTTGCCACCCCTTGAGGAAAAAGTTAGTTTCAGGGACCGTTTGCTAGGAGGTTGGAAAAATGAGAAAAAATAGCTTATATATTATCTCATCTCTCTTTTTTGCTTGTGTCTTATTTATCTATGCAACTTCAACCAACTTTCAAAACAACAATACTGTAAGGCAGGTCAAATCGGAAACCTACACCAATACGATAACGAATGTTCCTATCGATATTCATTATGATAATAGTCAATACTTTATTAGTGGTTTTGCTTCAGAAGTTTCAGTTGTACTGACAGGTGCCAATCGTGTGACCTTGGCCAGCGAAATGCAGGAAAGTACTCGTAAGTTTAAGGTTACAGCGGATTTGACGGATGCCAGTGTTGGAACGATTGAAGTTCCCTTGAACATTGAAAATCTTCCAAGTGGATTGACTGCTGTGGCAACGCCTCAAAAGATCACAGTGAAAGTTGGGAAGAAGGTTAAAAGAGATGGGATGCTTGTTGTGCCACAAGTTGACCAAAGCCAGATTGATTCTAAGCT
>CAUOWW010000081.1:0-6913 GCA_963508345.1 uncultured bacterium | reverse complement strand
GAGCAGAAGCTGATAGTTTAGGAATTGCTGATGGCACTATGTTAATTGGTGACTCAGTGGCTTTAAGGGCAAATACAGCCCTGCAGACAGCCCTTCCAGGAGCACAGATTAATGCACAAGTTAGCAGGACAACTAAGACCGCCAATGAAATCATGCTAAATAATGGCCAGAATAAATTTCTACCAAAGATGGTGGTTATTGCAACTGGGGTGAATAATCCTGAAAATTACAAGGAAGATTGGGACAGTATCGTAAAAAATCTTCCTAAGGGACACCATATGGTTTTGGTGACTCCTTATGAGGGAGATAAGACAAAAGAGACCTATGCCATCGTTGAGAAGGCTGCTGCCTACATGAGAGAATTGGCAGAGAAGACTCCTTACATCACGATAGCAGATTGGAATCAAGTTGCTAAGGAACATCCAGAAATCTGGGCAGGAACAGACCAAGTCCATTTCGGAAGTGACAATAGTAAAATTGAAGCAGGAGCAAAATTGTATGCAGACACCATTGCTACAGCCTTGCAAACAGCTCAAGACAAGCCAGTAAAATCAAAATAACTTGTATTAAAAAGAGAAGAGTTGGAGACATCCAGCTCTTTTAAAATATCTCTAGAAAATAGGTCTATACCATTTACAAATGAATCAGAAAAGTTTATAATGTAATTGACATAATAAATATCAAAAGTAATCTTTTAAGGAGGTCATTATTATGCCTAATTACGTTAAAGCAGATCAGTTTTTCTATCCATTTGGCATTCGTCGCGGTGGGTACTTAGAACTTGTTGATGGCAAATTTGGGAAACATGTGGATCAAATTCCTGAAGGAGCAGAGGTTCTTGACTATACTGGTTATAGCATTGCACCAGGTCTTGTGGATACTCATATTCATGGATATGCAGGTGTAGATGTGATGGACAACAACATTGAAGGGACATTGCATACTATGAGTGAAGGACTTCTTAGTACCGGTGTTACCAGTTTCTTGCCCACAACTTTAACAGCCACTTATGAGCAATTGCTTGCAGTCACTGAAAATCTTGGAAACCATTATAAAGAAGCAACAGGTGCTAAGATTCGTGGGATTTATTATGAAGGTCCATACTTCACAGAAACTTTTAAGGGGGCACAAAATCCAACTTATATGAGAGACCCGGGTGTTGAGGAGTTTCATTCTTGGCAAGATGCTGCAAAAGGGATGCTAAATAAAATCGCTATTGCACCAGAACGTGATGGGGTGGAAGATTTTGTACGTACTATTACAGGTGAAGGTGTGACAGTTGCACTTGGACACTCAGATGCGACATTTGAACAAGCTAAGAAGGCAGTTGATGCTGGAGCTAGTGTATGGGTACATGCCTATAATGGGATGCGTGGTTTAACACACCGCGAACTAGGTATGGTAGGAGCTATGTATGAGCTACCACATACTTACGCAGAATTGATTTGTGATGGTTATCACGTAGATCCAAAAGCTTGTGAGATTTTACTTAAGCAGAAGGGGACAGAAAACATCGCTCTTATTACGGACTGTATGACAGCTGGTGGGCTTGAAGACGGTAACTATATGTTGGGAGAATTCCCTGTTGTAGTAGCAAATGGAACTGCACGTCTCAAATCTACTGGTAATTTGGCAGGTTCTATCCTCAAACTTAAAGATGGTATGAGAAATGTAGTCGAGTGGGGTATTGCAAATCCACATGAAGCAGTCATGATGGCCAGCCTCAACCCAGCTAAATCTGTTAATATTGACGATGTCTGTGGACAAATTCGTGAAGGTTATGATGCAGACTTTATTGTTTTAGACAAAGATTTAGAATTGGTAGCTACGTATCTAGATGGTGTGAAACGATATCAAGCATAAGATAGAAAGCAGGAGTTAGAGACTAGCTTCTGCTTTTTTATTATGTGACTATTAGTCCGTAAGGCAGCAGATCAAATTCAGTCATCCATCAGATGGCTGGATTTTTTATCTGAAAAATAAGAAATGAGCATATTTCTTTCCTTGTCTGGCGGAATTGGTTATAATATACGGTACAAAGGAATGAATGAATATGTATCGTGTTATAGAAATGTACGGAGATTTTGAACCTTGGTGGTTCTTAGAAGGTTGGGAAGAAGATATTGTAGCTAGTAAGAAATTTGACCAGTATTATGATGCTCTCAAATACTACAAAACTTGCTGGTTTAGATTGGAACAAGAATCTCCTCTTTATAAAAGTAGAAGTGATTTGATGACTATTTTTTGGGATCCAGAAGACCAACGTTGGTGTGATGAATGTGATGAGTATTTACAACAATACCATTCTTTGGCTCTTTTGCAGGATGAGCAGGTTATCCCAGATGAAAAACTACGCCCAGGCTATGAAAAACAAACTGGTCAGGAAAGGCACCGTTCTTGCCGTATGAAATTAAGATAGAGAAAAAGTAACTTTTTTGGAGTTGCTTTTTTATTTTTTCCAAATCTTTGCGAATAGTATAGGTGAGGAGGTAAGTATGGTTCAAGAAATTGCACAAGAAATCATTCGTTCAGCTCGAAAAAAAGGGGCGCAAGACATTTATTTTGTCCCCAAGTTAGACGCCTATGAGCTTCATATGAGGGTCGGAGACGAGCGCTGTAAAATCGGTTGTTATGATTTTGAAAAATTTGCGGCCGTCATCAGTCACTTTAAGTTTGTGGCGGGTATGAATGTTGGAGAAAAGCGACGTAGTCAACTTGGTTCCTGTGATTATGAATATGACCAGAAGATGGCGTCCCTACGTTTATCTACTGTAGGTGATTATCGAGGGCATGAGAGTTTAGTGATTCGTTTGTTGCACGATGAGGAGCAGGATTTGCATTTTTGGTTTCAGGATATTGGAGAACTGGGTAAGCAGTACAGGCAACGTGGTCTTTATCTCTTTGCTGGTCCAGTCGGAAGTGGTAAGACGACCTTGATGCATGAATTGGCTAAATCTCTCTTTAAAGGACAGCAAGTTATGTCCATAGAAGATCCTGTCGAAATCAAGCAGGACGACATGCTCCAGTTGCAGTTGAATGAGGCGATTGGGCTGACCTATGAAAATCTGATTAAGCTTTCCCTACGGCATCGTCCAGACCTCCTGATCATCGGAGAAATTCGTGACAGCGAGACGGCGCGTGCAGTGGTCAGAGCTAGTTTGACAGGTGCGACAGTCTTTTCAACCATTCATGCCAAGAGTATTCGAGGTGTTTATGAGCGCCTGCTGGAGTTGGGTGTGAGTGAGGAGGAATTGGCAGTCGTTCTGCAAGGAGTCTGCTACCAGAGATTAATCGGGGGAGGAGGAATCGTTGACTTTGCAAACAAAGACTATCAAGAACACCAGCCAACTAGCTGGAATGAACAGATTGACCAGCTTCTTAAAGATGGACATATCACAAGTCTTCAGGCTGAAACGGAAAAAATTAGCTACAGCTAAGCAAAAAAATATCATCACCCTGTTTAACAATCTCTTTTCCAGTGGTTTTCATCTGGTGGAGACTATCTCCTTTCTAGATAGGAGTGCCTTGTTGGACAAGCAGTGCGTGACCCAGATGCGCACAGGTTTGTCTCAGGGGAAATCATTCTCAGAAATGATGGAAAGTTTGGGATTTTCAAGTGCCATTGTCACTCAGTTATCCCTAGCGGAAGTCCATGGAAATCTCCACCTGAGTTTGGGAAAGATAGAAGAATATCTGGATAATTTGGCCAAGGTCAAGAAAAAATTAATCGAAGTGGCGACTTATCCCTTGATTTTACTGGGCTTTCTCCTGCTAATCATGCTGGGGCTACGGAACTACCTGCTACCACAACTGGATAGTAGCAATATTGCCACCCAAATTATCGGCAATCTGCCACAAATTTTTCTAGGCATGATAGTTTTTGTTTCAGTAGGTGTTCTTTTAGCACTAACTTTTTATAAAAGAAGCTCTAAGATGCGCGTTTTTTCTATCCTAGCGCGCTCTCCTTTCTTTGGAATCTTTGTGCAGACCTATTTGACGGCTTATTATGCGCGTGAATGGGGGAATATGATTTCACAGGGAATGGAGCTGACGCAGATTTTTCAAATGATGCAGGAACAAGGTTCCCAGCTCTTTAAAGAAATCGGTCAAGATCTAGCTCATGCTCTCCAAAATGGTCGAGAATTTTCTCAGATGATAGGAACCTATCCTTTCTTTAGGAAGGAATTGAGTCTCATCATCGAGTATGGAGAAGTCAAGTCTAAGCTGGGGAGTGAGTTGGAAATCTATGCTGAAAAAACTTGGGAATCCTTTTTTACCCGAGTCAACCGCACCATGAATTTGGTGCAGCCACTGGTCTTTATCTTTGTGGCTCTGATTATCGTTTTACTTTATGCGGCAATGCTCATGCCCATGTATCAAAATATGGAGGTAAATTTTTAAAATGAAAAAAATGATGACATTCTTGAAAAAAGCTAAGGTTAAAGCTTTTACACTTGTGGAAATGTTGGTGGTCTTGCTCATCATAAGCGTGCTTCTCTTGCTCTTTGTACCTAATCTGACAAAGCAAAAAGAAGCAGTCAACGACAAAGGAAAAGCTGCTGTTGTTAAGGTGGTGGAAAGCCAGGCAGAACTTTATAGTTTGGATAAAAATGAAGATGCTAGCCTAAGTAAGTTACAAGCAGATGGACGAATCACAAAAGAACAGGCTAAAGCCTATAAAGAATACTATGCTAAACAAGGTACCAGTCAAAGTGTTTCAGATTAAGGCCTTTACCATGCTGGAAAGTCTCTTGGTTTTGGGACTTGTGAGTATCCTTGCCTTGGGATTGTCTGGTTCTGTTCAGTCCACTTTTGTGGCGGTAGAGGAGCAGATTTTCTTTATGGAGTTTGAAGAACTCTATCGGGAAACCCAAAAACGCAGTGTAGCCAGTCAGCAAAAGACTAGCTTGAACTTAGATGGACAGACGATCAGTAATGGCAGTCAAAAGTTGACAGTTCCCAAAGGAATTCAGGCACCATCAGGACAAAGCATTATATTTGACCGAGCTGGGGGCAATTCGTCCCTGGCTAAGGTTGAATTTCAGACTAGTAAAGGAGCGATTCGCTATCAATTATATCTAGGAAATGGAAAAATTAAACGCATTAAGGAAACAAAAAATTAGGGCAGTGATTTTACTGGAAGCAGTAGTTGCTTTAGCTATCTTTGCCAGCATTGCGACGCTTCTTTTGGGACAAATTCAGAAAAATAGGCAAGAAGAAGCAAAAATCTTGCAAAAGGAAGAAGTCTTGAGGGTAGCCAAGATGGCACTGCAGACAGGTCAAAATCAGGTAAACGTAAACGGAATTGAGATTCAGGTATTTTCTAGTGAAAAGGGATTGGAGGTCTACCATGGTTCAGAACAGTTGTTGGCAATCAAAGAGCCATAAGGTCAAGGCTTTTACTTTGTTGGAATCCCTGATTGCTCTCATTGTCATCAGTGGAAGCTTACTCCTATTTCAAGCCATGAGTCAGCTCCTTATTTCAGAAGTTCGCTACCAGCGGCAAAGCGAGCAAAAAGAGTGGCTCTTATTTGTGGACCAGCTGGAGGCAGAATTAGATCGTTCGCAATTCGAAAAAGTGGAGGGCAATCGCCTCTATATGAAGCAGGATGGCAAGGATATCGCCATAGGTAAGTCTAAATCGGACGACTTTCGGAAAACCGATGCCAGTGGACGAGGTTATCAGCCTATGGTTTATGGCCTCAAATCTGTGCAGATTACAGAGGACAATCAACTGGTTCGTTTTCGTTTTCAATTCCAAAAAGGACTAGAAAGAGAGTTCATCTATCATGTGGAAAAAGAAAAAAGTTAAGGCAGGAGTGCTTTTATATGCAGTTACCATGGCAGCAATCTTTAGTCTTTTATTGCAGTTTTACTTGAATCGGCAAGTTTCCCATCATCAAGACTATGCCTTAAACAAAGAAAAACTAATTGCGTTTGCGATGGCCAAGCGAACCAAAGATAAGGTTGAGCAAGAAAGTGGGGAACAGGCCTTTAATCTGGGTCAGGTGAGTTATCAAAATAAGAAAACAAGTTTGACGACAGTGGTTCGTACGCCTAAGAGTCAATATGAATTCATATTTCCTTCAGTCAAAATCAAAGAAGAGAAAACAGATAAAAAGGAAGAGGTAGTGACTGATTCAAGTGATCAAGCAGAGAAGAAAAAATCTGAAGAGAAGGTCGAAAAGAAAGAAAATTTCTAGCCAATCAAGCTACTTTGTGCTAAACTGAAAATATGAAACATGATTTTAACCACAAAGCAGAAACTTTCGATTCCCCTAAAAACATTTTCCTTGCAAACTTGGTTTGTCAAGCAGTCGAGAAACAGCTTGATGCTCCATCAGACAAAGAAATTTTAGATTTCGGTGGTGGCACGGGTCTACTATCCTTGCCCCTAGCCAAGCAGGCCAAGTCTGTAACATTGGTGGATATTTCGGAGAAAATGCTGGAGCAAGCTCGTTTGAAAGCGGAGCAGCAAGACATCAAGAATATCCAGTTTTTGGAGCAAGATTTACTGGAAAATCCCTTGAAGCAAGAGTTTGATCTCATTGTTGTTTGTCGGGTTCTTCATCATATGCCTGATGTGGATGTGGCTCTCTCACTGTTTCATCAATATTTGAGGGAAGGTGGACAACTCCTCATTGCTGATTTTACAAAGATAGAGGCTAATCATCATGGATTTGAATTGGTTGAACTGGAAAATAAGTTAGCCCATTTTGGTTTTTCATCTGTGCATAGTCAGATCCTCTATAGCGCTGAAGACCTGTTTCAAGGAAATTACTCAGAACTCTTTTTAACAGTAGCCCAAAAATCACTCGCCTAGTCAGGGAGTGATTTTTCTATAAGGATGGAAAAAAGGAGGGAAATTTGATAAGATAGGAATATGGATTTTGAAAAAATTGAACAAGCTTAT
>CAUOWW010000080.1:0-6936 GCA_963508345.1 uncultured bacterium | reverse complement strand
GCTGAGTCCATAATCATGAGTTTTGGATCATCATTTTCTTTTGGATGCTCTTTTTCATATTGTTCCTTGACAGTGAAACTATGAGCCCAATGAGTTGGCGCGCCATAGAGAGAACGAGCAGTCGTACCCTTGGCTTGCTCTTCAAGGATTTGGGGAATGACTTCCTCAAAAATAGTCTTGATTTCAGCGTCTGTTTTTCCATCTTTGATGAATTGTTGGGTAGCGATGTGGACAAATTCTTGGTTTTTCTTAGTTAATTTTTGTAGATCAATCTGAGACATAGGAACTCCTCTTAGAACCATTTTTTATGGATGAGATAGAGAGTGAGCGAGACACTCATAGCAAAGGCGATAAAAACGATTAACCAGAAGGCATTTGGCTCACCGTTTAGAGGGATTTCATTATCCTTAAAGTTCATCCCGTAGGCAGAAAAGACCATGGTTGGGATGGACATGACGATGGTCACAAGGGCCAAGGTTTTCATGATGTTGTTCTGGTTGTTAGAAATGATAGAGGCGAAGGTCTCTGTCATAGAATGCAAGACGTTTCCATAAATGTCTGCCATCTCGATGGCCTGTTGGGTTTCAATCAGGGTGTCTTCAAGCAGGTCTTCGTCCTCAAGGTATTTCTTGATATTGCTGGTTGAGCTGGTCAATTTCTTAATCACACGCTCATTTGTTTTGAGGGAAGCCTTGAAATAGACGATGGTTTTTTCCAATTCCATGAGTTCAATCAATTCTTCATTACGAGTTGATTGATGCAGTTGACTTTCGATTTGCTCACTCTTTCGGTCAATTGAACGAAGGGCTGTTAGGTAAAGCTCTGCATTGCGATAAAGAATCTGGAAGATAAAACGCGAACGCATGAAGGTGTAGAAATTACGCAATCGACGGTTGATAAAGACATCAAGGACTGGTAATGGTTCCAAACAAGTAGTGATAATGGTTTCCTCTGTGATGATAATACCAAGCGGGATGGTTACGTAGTAGGTGCGATTATTTCTTTCTTCTGTGACCGGCACGTCTACGATAATCAGGGTGTACTCGTCTTCAATGGTAATACGAGACATTTCTTCCGCATCGAGCGGTGCCCGAAGGTCAGCGATATCGATATCGAAGGCGTTAGCGATTTCGAGTGATTCATTTTGAGTCGGATTGACGAGATTGATCCAAGTACCCGGTTCAAGCGTATCGATCTCTTTAAATTCAGTTGTTGTAGAGAGAAAAACTTGTTTCATATCCCTTATCCTTTCTCATTTTTCAGATTTTTTCACACCGTACTATTATACTACAAATTCAGCCTTTTGGGTAATAGAATCTCACTTTTTTTGGTATAATGGTAAGCAATAATGGACTAGAAAGAACAAAGATGCAAGATAAAATTGTCATTCATGGGGCACGTGCCCATAATTTAAAAAATATTGATGTGGAGATTCCGCGAGACAAGCTGGTTGTTGTGACCGGTTTGTCAGGTTCAGGGAAATCCAGTCTGGCCTTTGATACCCTCTATGCGGAGGGTCAACGTCGCTATGTGGAGAGTTTGTCAGCCTATGCTCGTCAATTTTTGGGAAACATGGAGAAGCCTGATGTAGATGCTATTGATGGTCTCAGCCCAGCTATTTCCATCGACCAGAAAACGACTAGTAAAAACCCTCGTTCGACCGTGGGAACGACGACTGAAATCAATGACTATCTGCGTCTCCTCTACGCACGTGTGGGTACGCCTTACTGTATCAACGGGCATGGAGCTATCAAGGCTTCTTCTGTGGAGCAAATCGTGGATAAGGTTTTAGAATTGCCTGAACGCCAGCGCCTACAAATTTTAGCACCAGTCATTCGTAAGAAAAAAGGACAGCATAAGAACGTTATTGAAAAGGTTCAGAAAGATGGTTATGTTCGCGTCCGTGTGGATGGGGAAGTTTATGATGTGACCGAAGTGCCAGAGTTGTCTAAGAGCAAGCAACACAATATTGATGTCGTGGTTGACCGTATTGTCATCAAGGAGGGCATTCGTAGTCGTCTCTTTGATTCCATTGAGGCTGCCCTTCGTATTGCAGAAGGTTATGTCATTATCGACACCATGGACGACTCTGAGTTGCTCTTCTCTGAGCATTATGCCTGTCCAGTTTGTGGCTTTACTGTTCCAGAGTTAGAGCCACGTCTCTTCTCCTTCAATGCTCCTTTTGGTTCTTGTAGTGAGTGTGACGGCTTGGGCATCAAGTTGGAGGTGGATACTGATTTGGTAGTACCAGATGCCAGCAAAACCTTACGTGAGGGAGCCTTAGCACCTTGGAATCCTATCTCATCCAACTACTATCCAAACATGCTAGAGCAGGCCATGACGGCCTTTGGAGTGGATATGGATAAGCCTTTTGAAGACTTGTCAGAAGCAGATAAGAACTTGATTCTCTATGGTTCTGATGGTAAGGAATTCCATTTCCACTATGAGAATGAATTTGGTGGCGTGCGTGATATCGACATTCCTTTTGAAGGAGTTGTCAATAATATCAAGCGTCGCTACCATGAAACCAATAGTGACTATACCCGCACCCAGATGCGCCTCTACATGAATGAGCTGACCTGCGGAACCTGTCACGGCTATCGCCTCAATGATCAGGCCTTGTCTGTTCGTGTGGGTGGCGAGCAAGGACCACATATCGGAGAAATCTCAGACCTGTCTATCGCTGATCACTTGGAATTAGTCAGTCAGTTGACTCTTTCTGAAAATGAAGCCATCATTGCTCGCCCTATTCTCAAGGAAATCAAGGATCGCTTGACCTTCCTTAATAACGTGGGTCTTAACTATCTGACCCTGTCACGTTCGGCAGGAACCCTTTCAGGTGGAGAAAGTCAGCGTATTCGCTTGGCAACTCAGATTGGTTCTAACCTATCAGGTGTCCTCTATATCCTAGATGAGCCATCGATTGGTCTTCACCAGAGGGATAATGACCGTCTGATTGCCAGTCTGAAAAAGATGCGTGATTTGGGCAATACTCTTATCGTGGTGGAACATGACGAAGATACCATGCGTGAGGCGGATTATCTGATTGACGTTGGTCCCGGTGCCGGTGTTTTTGGTGGGGAGATTGTTGCTGCAGGTACGCCCAAACAGGTGGCTCGCAACAGCAAGTCTATCACAGGCCAGTACTTGTCAGGCAAACGTGCCATTCCAGTACCAGAAGAGCGCCGTGTTGGAAATGGTCGTTTTATTGAAGTGATAGGAGCGCGTGAGAATAACTTGCAAAATGTCACAGCTCGCTTTCCACTAGGAAAATTCATCGCGGTGACAGGGGTATCGGGTTCAGGGAAATCGACCTTAATCAATAGCATTCTCAAAAAAGCCATTGCCCAGAAGCTCAACCGTAATTCAGACAAACCTGGTAAATTTAAGACTATTAC
Organism: uncultured bacterium; assembly: GCA_963508345.1. Classification (GTDB taxonomy): domain Bacteria; phylum Bacillota; class Bacilli; order Lactobacillales; family Streptococcaceae; genus Streptococcus. The sequence continues at coordinate 3,538 of CAUOWW010000080.1, read as the reverse complement.
AGGGATTGAGCATGTAGACCGCTTGATTGACATTGACCAGAGTCCGATTGGACGAACGCCGAGGTCCAACCCAGCTACCTATACAGGAGTTTTTGATGATATACGTGACCTCTTTGCTCAGACAAATGAAGCCAAGATTCGAGGCTACAAGAAGGGGCGTTTCAGTTTCAATGTCAAGGGTGGTCGCTGTGAAGCCTGCTCAGGTGACGGGATTATCAAGATTGAGATGCACTTCTTGCCAGATGTTTACGTGGCTTGTGAAGTCTGTCATGGAACCCGCTACAATAGTGAAACCCTAGAAGTTCATTACAAGGAAAAGAATATCTCGCAAGTCTTGGATATGACTGTCAATGATGCGGTGGAGTTCTTCCAACATATTCCGAAAATTCAACGCAAACTTCAGACTATCAAGGATGTGGGACTTGGTTATGTGACATTGGGGCAACCTGCTACCACCCTTTCTGGGGGAGAAGCCCAGCGTATGAAGCTGGCTAGTGAACTCCACAAACGATCGACAGGAAAATCTTTCTACATTCTGGATGAGCCAACGACAGGACTCCATACAGAGGATATCGCTCGCTTGCTCAAGGTTTTAGCTCGCTTTGTAGACGATGGCAATACAGTTCTTGTTATCGAGCACAATCTAGATGTTATTAAGACTGCAGACCATATTATTGACTTGGGACCTGAGGGCGGTGTCGGTGGTGGAACCATCATCGCAACAGGAACTCCAGAAGAAGTAGCGGCCAATGAAGCCAGCTACACAGGACATTATTTGAAAGGAAAGTTACATCATGAATAAACGTGTACAAGCATTTCTAGCTAAAATGCAAGAAAAAGAACTAGATGGTATCATCATCAATAACCTTAAAAACGTCTATTACCTGACTGGTTTTTGGGGCTCAAACGGAACAGTCTTTATCAGCCGTGATCGTCAGGTCTTGGTGACAGACTCTCGCTATATCATTGCAGCCAAACAAGAAACCAGTGGTTTTGAGGTTGTGGCTGACCGCGATGAATTGGCTGTCATTGCAGGAATTGTCAAGGATATGTGCTTGTCTCGTATCGGTTTTGAGGACGAGATTTCAGTGTCTTATTATCACCGTATGCAGGCAACCTTTGAAGGAATTGACTTGCTTCCACAGACTCAGTTTGTTGAAGGTCTTCGAATGATTAAGGATGAAGCGGAGATTGCAGCTATTCGCAAGGCTTGTTCTATCTCAGACCAAGCTTTCCGCGATGCGCTTGACTTTATTAAGCCAGGAAAGACTGAAATTGAGATTGCCAACTTCCTTGACTTCCGCATGCGGGAGTTGGGAGCATCTGGCTTATCATTTGATACGATTCTAGCTAGCGGTATCAACTCTTCTAAACCTCATGCTCATCCAATGCACAAACCAGTGGAATTGGGAGAAGCCATTACCATGGACTTCGGTTGCCTTTATGACCACTATGTCAGCGATATGACACGGACTATCTATTTGGGGCATGTCAGCGACGAGCAGGCAGAGATTTACAATACGGTTCTAAAAGCTAATCAAGCCTTGATTGACCAGGCTAAGGCAGGATTAGGTTTCCGTGACTTTGACAAAATCCCTCGTGATATTATCATCGAGGCAGGCTATGGGGACTACTTTACCCACGGTATCGGACACGGTATTGGACTGGATATTCATGAGGAACCATACTTTAGCCAGACTTCTACAGAAACTATTAAGGCAGGTATGGCATTGACAGATGAGCCAGGTATCTATATCGAAGGCAAATATGGCGTTCGTATCGAGGATGATATCCTGATTACAGAGACAGGTTGTGAATTGTTGACCCTAGCTCCAAAAGAGTTGATAGTCATTTAATAGTCAAACAGCTCAAATGATTGACTTTTAAAATTTAAAGGTTTATACTGAAAGACGAAAACGGTAGGTGAGGCTACCATAGGGATACGGATGACTACCGCAAAGCAGTGGAGACACTACTCGTTGGTCAACAGTCCTGGTCGCGAAGGCCAAGACTAAGCTCATTACATTGCCCTATGGAGTTAAAGCTTGAACGAAAAACAGATAATTAGTTTTTTAATCCTGCCATTTTATGGTGGGATTTTCTACTGTTTTAGAACAAGGAAAGGAGACAAACGATGCAAATTGACGATCATCCAGAACCGCACATACACAGCCAATCGCTGATTTGTGTCGTTCTGCCCTTATAAAGTGATTGGTCTCTGTGTATGAAACACATCATTCATACAGATAGGAGAAACCAATGAAAACTACAAAAGAAAGATTAGCAACAGCTATTCATACATCTTTAAACGAAACTCTATCTTTTTATAAGACAAGTCTAACAGGCTTGACTGAGGAGCAGGTGGAGAAAAATCGTGACCTATATGGCGAAAATACCATTACAAAGGGTCAAGAAGATTCGATTTTGAAAAAGATTTACGAATCGATTATCAATCCTTTCACAATTATCTTGCTTGTCATTGCTACTATATCTTTAGTGACCAATGTTTGGTTGGCAAAACCAGGTCAAGAGGATCCCACGACTTCTATTATCATTGTTGTCCTAGTCCTCATTTCTGGTGGCATTCGATTTGTTCAAGAACTCCGCAGTGATAAGGCAGCCACCAATCTTTCAAAAATGATTGTTAACACAGCGACTGTCATTCGTCAAGGGGAAATTCAAGAAGTACCTATCGATGACTTGGTAGTAGGTGACGTGGTTAAATTAAGCGCTGGTGATATGATTCCAGCAGATCTTCTTTTATTTGAGTCGCGCGATTTCTTTGTACAACAGTCGGGCTTGACAGGAGAAAGTGATGCTGTTGAAAAATTGGCCTTGACCAAGGCAACAGTTCAACAAGCTGATAGTCTTCTCGAAGCCGAATCCCTGGCTTTTATGGGAACCAATGTCTTGTCTGGTAGTGCCAAGGCTGTGGTTTTAGCAGTTGGTGATGATACCATGATGGGGGCCATTGAGCAGACTCTGAACACCTATGATGAGCCCACTTCGTTTGAACGAGAGATGAATAGTATTTCTTGGCTCTTGATTCGCTTGATGTTGATCATGGTTCCCATCGTTTTCTTGTCTAATGGTTTGACAGATGGAGATTGGTTAGAAGCAGGTGTATTTGCACTGAGTGTCGGTGTTGGATTGACACCTGAGATGCTGCCTATGATTATTACCGCTAGCCTAGCAAAGGGTTCTATTATCATGGCCAAGGAAAAAGTGGTTATCAAAAAACTCAATGCCATACAGGACTTAGGGGCGATTGATATCTTGTGTACAGATAAAACAGGAACTTTAACCCAAGATGAAATCGTTCTAGAATATCCCTTGGACATCCACGGGCGCTTGGATTTGACCGTCTTGAGACGGGCCTATCTCAATTCCTATTTTCAAACTGGTCTGAAAAATTTGATGGACAGAGCTATCATCAAGCGGACTGAAAAAGAAGCAAAAGAACACGTCCTCTTGCAAAATCTAGCTCAAACTTTTCAAAAAATAGATGAGCTTCCCTTTGATTTTGAACGTAGACGGA
>CAUOWW010000079.1:0-7038 GCA_963508345.1 uncultured bacterium | reverse complement strand
TTACTTCTTGAATTTCATCTGCAGTTAAATTGCTAGTATCAAATGCACGAACAGTGTCCCCACTTATTGGATTTTGACGTTCATTAAATCCTTTCACTGTAATTGCAATTACTTTTTTCGCTATTTTGTTTTTAGAAGATACTGCCCCCACTTCATATCCATAGGTATGACCAACTGGAGCAGAAGCTGTACCCCCACCTACTGTACCAGATATATTTGGTGTTAAAGTATCAACATATAAATTTTGTGCAAGTTGAGGACCTACATAGTCTACACCTGGAACCTTGTCAGCAGCAGTTAAACCAACTTGACGAATACTAGACTGATTATCAGGGCGTGAAATTTTAATGTTATCTAAAATATAATCATCATTGTAAACTTCATAGGTGTCTTGATCTACGGTTATTATAGGCGCTCCGTTTTGGGATACTGAGTTTGAAGCATTGACTCTAGAACGATTTCCAGTCGCAACTGTACCATCATGAACGGTAGAAAAATTTCCCGTTGTTCCACCATCAATAGGACGATCACTTGTACCAACTTGTAAATTAGCCACTGCATATTCAACATTCTTATCATACTTGGCAGTTACAACAACCGTTCCATTTAACTGCCTACTTGCTCCATGGCGATATGTAAATGTTGCTTCTGATCCTTGAGACTGACTTTGCGACATAGGTTGTCCGTTATATGTAGCTCCCTGAACATGTCCTCCTTGGCCAACATTAACCTTTACACCAATATAATGCAGAGGAGTTCGAGAACTAACATTAATTGTCCAAGTTACAGTATCTTTTTCAGAATCAAAACTCTTTGCAATGGAACTTACAATTCGTCCATCATTCTGCGGTTGAGCAAAACCTCTAAATTCAATTCCATCCTTCATCAACTTCCCATTACGGGCATCACGCTTACCAGAATGCGCACCTAAAACAGCATTGACAATGGAATTGCGTGCCAAAGTTGCCTTCTTCACGGCACTTGTCAAATCACTAGTCGGATCTGCCAAGGCTTTTTCAATCTCTATCACTGCAGCATTTACCTTAGTAATAGCAGAGTCCGCATTCGGCAATCCTACAGCCTTGGTTAGGTATTCACCCATCTCAGCTGAAAGTTTGGTTAACTTCTTACGATTTTCATCCTGTTGTTTAGCTGAAACTTCCGTTGTTGCTATGGCACCAGCAGTCACTCCTACTAAACTCGTTGTGTCAGAAGTTACTTTAGCAATATTCGCACCAGCCTTGCCATCAATCTCAGCAGCCTTCAGTACAGCAGAATCAATTTTAAGATTAGTTGATTCTTTTGAAGGTGAGGAAGACTGTTCAGTTGTTGCTACAGATGTGCTCTGTTCAACTGATGAACTTGACGCTACAGAAAAACTTTCTGACTCACTTTTTGATTGACTAGTACTAGTAGAAGCACTGACCGACTCACTAGTTGAAGTACTTGCAGAAAGACTAGCTGATGTACTAGCTGAAACACTTGCTGAGGTGCTATTAGACACCGATTCCGACTTCGAAGCGCTTTCACTCAAAGAACTAGAACTCTCTGAATTGCTTGCATTTGTCGTACCTAGAACTACTGTATCATTTGCTACTAAAGCATCCGATTTATCTAGTGTTTTTTCTAAAGCTACTGCTTCATTTGCAAACACTTTGGTTTGCGTAGCAACAGCACCACCTAAAACGGCTCCTGTAGTCACGACTCCTCGGATAATATCTAACCCCGTAATTGAATGGTTAACTTTATCTTCTACCACTTCAGTCATAACTTGAGTCGTATCAACACCACCCCTCATAACTTTAAACAAGCCAAAAAGAGAGGTTGAAGCTCTCAACCAATGCTTACCTGATTTAATTAACTTATAGCGTGTCACACGGTCTGTTTCTCTGTACCGACCATTCTGACGTCTAAAAAACATTTTCTACTCCTTTTCAGACAAAAGTGTAAACTCTTGCCAAATTTAATTATACTTCTTTAGTATAATTAAATTCTAAACTAAGGTCAACATATTATATATAGAAAAACTCTATCCAAAATAAATAAATATTCCCAATGTTATATATATATATATATATATATTAAAAAGACGTTGTGTCTATATGCTGATTTTGTTTTTTAAACATTAAAAATTTCTTATTTTTTTACTTTTTGTGTAAATATATTCAATTTAACTGAAATTTTAAAATTTTTAATTATCTAATTAATAAAGAATCTTCTACGACATATCCAATCAAACAACGCATTTTTTCTAAGATAGAAGATAGAGTTTAATAATTCTATTTATATAGAAACCAACGATAATAGTCTTCAAAAACTCAAAACATAACAGTAGTTATCCTCGGTTTATCATAAATCTATCTGCGAATTTGTCATTATATTCAATATCAAATCAATATTTTGAACTATCTATAGCTAACTTTCTAGTTTGCACCTTGATTTTTTCAAGTAAAATAAGACTATAAACTCCCTTAACTTTCTGAGACTTACAATGAAAAAAGCCCGCAGACAATAGCATTCGTAAAACTTTACGAGTAGTACATCTATAAATTACAGAATAATGAAGTAAAATAAAACGCATAATATCAAGGTTGTTCATTCAATACCTGATACTATACGCTTTTTTGATTTTAAAAACTTTTTTCTCAACCTAGTTAGTTACTTAGATTGTTACACAATCAAATAAATTTACTGAACTACGATACAGGGCTTAGCAAATCGATTCCATTTGTAAAACTCAGTTAGTAAGGCAGTTAGCTAGACCGCAAAATAGCGGCTAGCGTCCAACAATTAGGAACTTCAGTTCCAATTGTTGGTACTGAGTTACATCTTCTCTTCCAACTCTACGTCTGGATACTTATCCGCAAACCAACGTAAGGCAAAGTCATTTTCAAAGAGGAAGACTGGCTGGTCAAAACGGTCTTTAGCCAAGATATTTCGGCTTGATGACATCCGTTCATCTAGGTCCTCAGGCTTAATCCAACGAACGGTCTTTTTACCCATTTGGGTCATGACTACTTCTGCATTGTACTCACCTTCCATACGGTGCTTAAAGACTTCAAACTGGAGTTGCCCCACAGCTCCTAGCATGTACTCACCTGTTTGGTAATTCTTATAGAGCTGAACGGCTCCTTCTTGCACCAATTGCTCAATCCCCTTGTGGAAGGATTTTTGCTTCATAACATTCTTAGCAGAAACTTTCATAAAAATCTCAGGTGTAAAGGTTGGCAGGGGTTCAAATTCAAACTTGTTTTTTCCAACTGTCAAGGTATCCCCAACCTGATAAGTACCTGTATCGTAAACCCCGATGATATCTCCTGCCACGGCATTGGTCACATTCTCACGACTTTCCGCCATAAACTGAGTAACATTCGACAGTTTAGCGCCCTTACCAGTACGAGGCAGGTTGACACTCATACCACGCTCAAATTCACCCGATACGATACGGACAAAGGCGATACGGTCACGGTGACGAGGGTCCATGTTGGCTTGAATTTTAAAGACAAATCCTGAGAAATCCTTGTCATAAGGATCCACAATTTCACCATCTGTTTTCTTGTGTCCATGTGGTTCTGGAGCAAACTTAAGGAAGGTTTCAAGGAATGTTTGCACACCAAAGTTTGTCAAGGCTGAACCGAAGAAGACAGGTGTCAATTCTCCAGCCAGAATAGCTTCCTCTGAGAATTCATTTCCAGCTTCATTTAAAAGCTCAATGTCATCCTTGACTTGCTCGTAGAAAGGATTGCTACCAAAAAGCTTGTCCCCATCTTCCAGACTAGCAAAACGTTCATCCCCTTTGTAGAGCTCCAAGCGTTGGTTATAAAGGTCATACAAGCCTTCAAAGGCTTTCCCCATCCCGATTGGCCAGTTCATCGGATAGCTAGCAATGCCCAAGACTTCTTCCAACTCTTGCAAGAGGTCTAGTGGCTCACGACCGTCACGGTCTAGCTTGTTCATAAAGGTAAAGACTGGAATGCCACGATGTTTCACAACCTCAAATAATTTCTTAGTCTGAGCCTCGATACCCTTAGCAGAGTCCACGACCATGACCGCAGCATCCACCGCCATCAAGGTACGATAGGTATCTTCTGAAAAGTCCTCGTGTCCTGGCGTGTCGAGGATATTCACGCGTTTTCCGTCGTAGTCAAATTGCATCACAGATGAGGTCACCGAAATCCCACGTTGCTTCTCGATATCCATCCAGTCAGACTTGGCAAAAGTCCCTGTTTTCTTTCCTTTTACGGTACCAGCCTCACGAATCTCGCCCCCAAAATAGAGCAACTGCTCAGTGATGGTTGTTTTCCCCGCGTCAGGGTGGGAGATAATGGCAAAAGTACGGCGTTTCTTAATTTCTTCTTGAATATTCATAAGTTCTCTTTCTTTGATTCTCTATTTTTCTTGTTTCAATAGCTAAGAATGATTTTTACATTGGATTTTACCATTCCTTTCAACACTCCATTATATCGGATTTTAGCATTTTTTTCAATTTCTATTTTATGTTAGAGTTTACTTGAATAAAAGCTATTCCTTGTAGTCAAATAGATCGAAAACCGTGACAATTCTAGCAAAAATGATATAATAAAACAAAAAGGAGATGTAATCATGTTCAAAGAATTTGGTGTAACCAATTTAGAAGTGACGAAAGATGATATTTACAAGAATCCAAGCAACCCTATTTTGCGTATGTATGATGACGATGAATTAATCGGAACCTTTAGTATTCTAACTGGAGAAGTATTGGAAAATTTGGACTTGGCAGACTATGATATTCGTTTTGCTCAAAAGCAAATTGAGTTAAATCGCGATAACTACCTTGAAACATGGAAGGACTACGTGGGATTACTACATGCCTAAATATTCTTTCTTAAAGTATGGTATTGAAATCCGTCCTAACGAACATAACCATAAAGGTCAAAAAGCGCATATTCACTTTTATATCCACGGAGAAGAAGTCGGCTCAATGTTTCTGAACGGTGAACTGAGAGATGGTAAAGCAAAAGCAAAAGACCTAAAAATGATAAGGCAATATGTCTTAGAAAATGCAGTTGAACTTCAGGCTTTATGGAATGAATACCAAAAGAGTGCATACTAAAATCAAAGAATCTTAGTTTGCTAATGTACAATAAACAAAAACTATCTAGCAATTTTTAAAATAAATGTTACAATAAATATAGAAAAAGGTGTTGCGACAACAACACCCCACAGAGCCGTTTAAGACGGTGGCTGTAATTACATAACTAAAAAATAGCTCGTTAACTCGCCAAAGTTAGGACGGCTATTTTTTTGTTTCTTTTACCAATTCAAGGATGAACTTTAGGAGCGTGATAACAAAGTTACCAGATACAAACATGAGTGTCAAAGCCTCAAAAGGGGGGCAAATCTGGTTACTACTTTCTACTAAATACTCTTCGAAAATCTCTTCAAACTACGTCAGCTTCGCCTTGCCGTACTCAAGTACAGTCTTCGGCTAGCTTCCTAGTTTGCTCTTTGATTTTCATTGAGTATAAGATTTTACAGGTTATGCACATAAGCATCACCATCCTTTCGATTTCATAACCACCGTCTTCACTTCTCTGTTAAACTATTGTAGCATATACTTTCCCCTTTGAAATCCGCTTTTCAAATAAATCATCATCAAAACCCGTTCTCCATCCTATACCTGTCTTTTTTCATCTTTCCTTCCCTTATTTATAGGAAAATATGGTAAAATAGAACAGACTAAAAATCATCATTTCACGAAAGGATGCAAGATGAAAATTACGCAAGAAGAGGTAACACACGTTGCCAATCTTTCAAAATTAAAATTCTCTGAAGAAGAAACTGCTGCCTTTGCGACTACCTTGTCTAAGATTGTTGACATGGTTGAATTGCTGGGCGAAGTCGACACAACTGGTGTCGCACCTACTACGACCATGGCTGACCGTAAGACCGTTCTCCGACCTGATGTGGCCGAAGAAGGAACAGACCGTGATCGCTTGTTTAAAAACGTACCTGAAAAAGACAACTACTATATCAAGGTACCAGCTATCCTAGACGATGGAGGAGATGCCTAATGACTTTTAATAACAAAACGATTGAAGACTTGCACAACCTCCTTGTCTCTAAGGAGATTTCAGCAACTGAATTGACCCAAGCAACGCTTGAAGATATCAAGTCTCGCGAGACAGCTATCAACGCTTTTGTTACCATCGCTGAAGACCAAGCTCTTGCTCAAGCCAAAGCCATTGATGAAGCTGGAATTGACGCTGATAATGTCCTTTCAGGAATTCCACTTGCTGTTAAGGATAATATCTCTACAGACGGCATTCTCACAACTGCAGCCTCAAAAATGCTCTACAACTATGAGCCAATCTTTGATGCGACAGCCGTTTCCAATGCTAAATCAAAAGGTATGATTGTCGTTGGAAAGACCAATATGGACGAATTTGCCATGGGTGGATCAGGTGAGACTTCTCACTACGGTGCAACTAAAAACGCTTGGGACCACAGCAAGGTTCCTGGTGGCTCATCAAGTGGTTCTGCCGCAGCTGTAGCTTCAGGACAAGTTCGCTTGTCACTTGGTTCTGATACTGGTGGCTCTATCCGCCAACCTGCTGCCTTCAACGGAATCGTTGGTCTCAAACCAACCTACGGAACAGTTTCACGTTTCGGTCTCATTGCCTTTGGTAGCTCATTAGACCAGATTGGACCTTTTGCTCCTACTGTTAAGGAAAATGCCCTCTTGCTCAACGCTATTGCCAGCGAAGATGCCAAAGACTCTACTTCTGCTCCTGTCCGCATTGCTGACTTTACTTCAAAAATCGGCCAAGACATCAAGGGAATGAAAATTGCTTTGCCCAAAGAATACCTCGGTGAAGGAATTAACCCAGAAGTTAAAGAAACTATCATCAACGCAGCTAAACACTTTGAAAAACTTGGTGCTATCGTCGAAGAAGTCAGCCTTCCTCACTCTAAATACGGGGTTGCCGTCTACTACATCATCGCTTCATCAGAAGCTTCATCAAACTTGCAACGTTTTGACGGTATCCGTTACGGCTA
>CAUOWW010000078.1:0-7294 GCA_963508345.1 uncultured bacterium | reverse complement strand
ACCTGACTGCTTCTGCAGGCGTTTCCTACAACAAATTCTTAGCTAAAATGGCTAGCGATTATCAAAAACCACATGGTTTGACAGTAATTCTACCTGACCAGGCTGAGGATTTTCTCAAACAAATGGATATTTCCAAGTTTCATGGAGTAGGAAAAAGGACGGTGGAACGTCTTCATCAAATGGGCGTTTTTACTGGCGCTGATCTACTTGAAGTTCCTGAAGTGACCCTAATAGACCGTTTTGGCAGACTGGGCTATGACCTTTATCGAAAGGCTCGTGGTATTCACAATTCCCCCGTCAAATCCAATCGCATCCGTAAATCAATCGGCAAGGAGAAAACCTACGGGAAGATTCTCCGTGCCGAGGAGGACATCAAAAAAGAGCTGACTCTCCTATCAGAAAGAGTCGCTCTCAATCTCAATCAGCAAGAAAAAGCTGGAAAAATTGTCATTTTGAAAATCCGCTACGAAGACTTTTCAACTCTCACTAAACGAAAAAGTCTGGCTCAAAAAACACAGGATGCTAGTCAGATAAGCCAAATAGCCCTGCAACTCTATGAAGAATTAAGCGAGAAAGAAAGAGGTGTCCGCCTGTTGGGGATTACCGTGACTGGATTTTAATACTCTTCGAAAATCTCTTCAAACCACGTCAGCTCTATCTGCAACCTCAAAACAGTGTTTTGAGCAACCTGCGGCTAGCTTCCTAGTTTGCTCTTTTATTTTCATTGAGTATAAAACCTTGAAGAGTCTGGACCCTTCAAGGTTTTTCTTATACAAATAAACGGACAAAGCTATAAAATAGCAAGACACCACCAAGTACGATACGGTATTTACCAAAAAGAGTAAAGTCATGTTTTTTTACATAGCTGGTCAAGAAACGAATAGACACCATGCTGACTGCAAAAGCGACTCCCATCGCAACTAAGAGCAAGAACAATTGCCCAATGCTCAAGAGTTGTCCCGCTTTCACAAATTTGAAAATCTTTAAGGCACTAGCTCCAAACATAACTGGAATTCCAAGATAGAAGGTAAATTCTGTCACAACAGAACGACTGGTTCCATTCAATAAACCACCAACAATCGTTGCCCCAGAACGGCTAGTTCCTGGTAAAAGGGCAAGAACTTGGAAGAGTCCGATATAGAAAGCGGTCGTATAAGGAAGCTTGTCCAACTCTGTCACACTTGGCTCGATAGCACGCGCTTTATTGCGCTTTTCCAAATAGATAAAGGCAATCCCATAGATAATCAACATGAGAGCAACTGAAACCATGTTATGGAAGTGGGTGTCAAACCAATCATCAAATTTAAAGACGGCAAGCAAAGGCAAAGTCGCAATCAAGACCTTCAACCATAGTCTCCAAGTCTTACGAACTTCCTGTTTGTCCTTAGTCGGTTTGAAAGGATTGAGCTTGTTAAAGTAAATCACCATAACCGCTAAAATCGCTCCAAGCTGAATTACAACATTAAACATGGACATAAAGGCTTCATTTTGATTTTGGTATTGGATAAATTCCTCTGCTAAAATCAAGTGACCTGTACTGGAAATCGGCAACCATTCCGTAATTCCTTCGACAATACCAAAGAAGATAGATTTTAAAATTTCAATAAGATACATAGATTACTCCTTTTTTCTATCTTCCATTATAGCATACTTTTTCAGTCTATGGCAGTTCTCTTTAAAAGGCTCCGATACTGCCGCCACCTCCGCCTCCTGAGAAGCCACCTCCAGAACTTCCACTTCCAGAAGATACGGAGTAGGTACTTGCTGTATTTGCGACACTAGCATAATGGCTCATTTGCGCGCTTGAATGATAAAACATACTGTGCCAGCCATAAGCTACATAGAGGTTTATATCTGGATTTTCCACTTGGATGTGATGAACCTTCATCAAATGACTGACCTTGTCCGCATAACCAAATAGAGTCGCATAGACCAAGAGGCGATTCCAGACCACAATACTTTCCAACTCAGCCTGATCCAATCGTGCAATCTCACGCAACATATTTTCAAAACTGGTCCAGAGATAGTAGACTTCTGCTCCTGCTTCATTTAGGACACCATCACGATTATCTAGTCGAAGCTTCCAATAATAGAAAACAGCCAAAACCAAACCTAGAAAACCAAGTATCGGCAAGAGGAGGTAAAAATAAGCATGAACATCCAAACTATACAAGAACAAACCAAATCCAATAAATAGAGGCAGGACTGTAGAGAGTCCCATACCTACTTGCAGGACCTTTTCCCCACCAGTTAAAGGACGATAATAATCTGGGAGCCCCCAGAAGGAAACTCGATTTCTCACTCCTTCTTGCATCTCTTTCAATACTTCTTCAAAAGAAGATTTGAGCTGACGTCCCTTTGCTTGAATCCGTTTTTCATCAGAGACTTTTGCTCTACGATAAAGACTATCAGATACCTTGTAATCCGCAAACAAATTGGAAAGAGTTTCTTCTTTTTTGCCTGAAAAAGCCAGATTTAGGCAGTCTTTCTCAAAACTGGACAAACCATCTTCTTTTACCAGCCTCAAGCCAACTGCATCTCCTTCTGAAATGATAGAGACATTTCCACGATCTATCACATCTAACAAGGTAGCTTGAATAAGTTGGTCAAAGGTAAATTTACCTGCTCCTTTTGTTAGAGGACTCACTTCCTCCAAGGAGGTCGAGTAGACTGCTTCTGATAAAACCATAGGCTCTAATTCCATCGGTGGTTCATAGATACGATGATTTTTGGCATATTTGACTGAAGGAGTGATCTTCCTTCTATAGATAAAATAAAAGCAGACACTCAATAACAAGGAAATGGAAAGTAGCAAAGGAAATACCCAAGTAAGGAGTTGTTTACTCTGCTCTTTTTCTCTAACAATCGAGTCTTCTATCTTATTAAACTCTTCTAAACGATTCCCTTCCAAACCCTGATCCCTAGCGCTAGCAAAAACAGTTCGAGGCCAATAGGCATGCAATTCAACTCCACGCTTAGCCGGAAGATTGTCCAAACGAATAGTATAATCAAGGTTACTCTTTTCAACTGTTCCCTCTCTAAAGAGTTGCCCTGTATGGAAAAAGAGTTTTTCAGCCCCCTTGTCTCCCCTTACATGAAATTCAAACTTTCCAATAGTCCCTGAACTATCTGTTAAAGGTTGCCAATTTAATTCAGCGATGTCATCATATAGAAAAAGCAAATTTTTTAAATTCCATGTGAGGTCAACTTCAACTATGTCGCCCCCCTGACCTGAATTGTAGACTTTCACAGTATAACCATTTGCTTCTTCTGTCACTTCGCTAGTAACATCTGTCAGTTCAGCACCATTTTTCGCGGCCTGAACCTTTGGATGGGAATCAATGTCAAATCCGCTAGGCATCTTGCCAGCACGTCCAAGTCCCACGATTTGGCCCTTAAAGTCCTCCTCAAACTGGTAAACTATCTTCTGTCTAAATTCTGCCGTATTGTCTGCATGAATATACAAATCCCCTTGATAAGAGTTTATCTTGAAATCAATGGCAAAAACAGAGAATGGCAGAAGGAAAAACAAGCCTAAAACAAATAAGAAAAAAGTTTTTTTCATCAACTAAGCCCCCTTTTTATCTTTGCTATCATTATATCATTTTTTCATAAGTAAGGGCTTACCTATATTGAAAAATAGAGTTTTTTTCGATAAAATAGGAGACAGTTATTTTTTAATAGATTAGAAATAGGAGAAATCATGAGAAAAATATACTTATCTATTTTCACAAGTCTCTTGCTGATGCTGGGACTTGTCAATGTTGCTCAAGCCGATGAATATTTACGCATCGGGATGGAAGCAGCATATGCTCCCTTTAACTGGACCCAGGACGATGATAGCAATGGAGCTGTCAAAATCGATGGAACCAACCAGTATGCCAACGGATACGATGTTCAAATCGCCAAGAAAATCGCTAAGGACTTAGGTAAAGAACCTTTGGTTGTTAAAACCAAGTGGGAAGGTCTAGTCCCTGCCCTTACTTCTGGTAAGATTGACATGATTATCGCAGGTATGAGTCCTACTGCCGAGCGTAAACAAGAAATTGCCTTTTCAAGCAGTTACTACACTAGCGAACCAGTTTTACTAGTCAAAAAAGATTCTGCCTACGCAAATGTCAAATCTTTGGATGACTTTAATGGTGCGAAAATCACTTCTCAACAAGGTGTTTACCTTTACGATTTGATTGCACAAATCCCAGGTGCTAAAAAAGAAACAGCCATGGGGGACTTCGCTCAAATGCGCCAAGCTCTTGAAGCTGGTGTCATCGATGCCTATGTTTCTGAACGCCCAGAAGCTCTGACTGCCGAAGCTGCGAACTCTAAGTTTAAGATGGTCCAAGTGGAACCAGGTTTCAAAACTGGGGAAGAAGATACAGCTATCGCCATTGGACTTCGTAAAAATGACAATCGTATTAGCCAAATCAATGCCAGCATTGAAACCCTTTCAAAAGATGACCAAGTTACCTTGATGGATCGTATGATCAAGGAACAACCTGCCGAAGCTACAACAACTGAAGAGACTAGCAGTAGTTTCTTTAGCCAAGTCGCTAAAATTCTTTCTGAAAACTGGCAACAACTCTTGCGTGGTGCTGGTATCACTCTTTTAATCTCTATCGTGGGAACCATCACAGGTCTCATTATTGGACTTGCCATTGGTGTCTTCCGTACTGCTCCTCTCTCTGAGAATAAAGCCATTTATGGCCTACAAAAACTAGTCGGCTGGATCCTCAATGTCTACATTGAAATTTTCCGTGGTACCCCAATGATCGTTCAATCGATGGTTATCTACTACGGAACTGCCCAAGCTTTCGGTATCAACCTTGACCGTACACTGGCTGCTATCTTCATCGTTTCAATCAACACTGGTGCCTACATGACTGAAATCGTTCGTGGTGGTATCCTAGCGGTTGACAAGGGACAATTTGAAGCAGCTACTGCTCTTGGTATGACTCATAACCAAACCATGCGTAAGATTGTCCTACCTCAGGTAGTCCGTAACATCCTACCAGCAACTGGTAATGAATTTGTCATCAATATCAAAGATACATCTGTATTGAACGTTATCTCTGTTGTCGAACTTTATTTCTCAGGAAATACCGTGGCAACACAAACCTATCAATACTTCCAGACATTTACAATCATCGCCGTGATTTACTTTGTCCTCACCTTCACCGTAACACGTATCCTACGCTTCATCGAACGCCGCATGGACATGGATACCTATACTACAGGTGCTAACCAAATGCAAACGGAGGATTTGAAATAATGACACAAGCAATCCTTGAAATTAAACACCTCAAAAAATCCTATGGACAAAACGAAGTGCTAAAAGACATTTCTCTGACTGTCCACAAGGGAGAGGTAATCTCTATCATCGGAAGCTCTGGAAGCGGAAAATCAACCTTCCTACGCTCCATTAACCTCCTTGAAACGCCAACTGATGGACAAATCCTTTATCATAGACAAAACGTCCTCGAAAAAGGCTATGACCTCACGCAATACCGTGAAAAGTTGGGAATGGTGTTCCAATCCTTTAATCTCTTTGAAAATCTCAACGTCCTTGAAAATACAATCGTCGCTCAGACAACTGTCCTTAAGCGTGAACGTACAGAAGCTGAAAAGATTGCCAAAGAAAACCTGGAAAAGGTCGGCATGGGGGAACGCTACTGGCAAGCCAAACCAAAGCAACTCTCAGGTGGTCAAAAACAACGTGTCGCCATTGCACGCGCCCTTTCCATGAATCCTGACGCTATTCTCTTTGATGAACCAACATCAGCTCTCGATCCAGAAATGGTTGGAGAAGTCCTTAAAATCATGCAGGAACTGGCCCAAGAAGGCTTGACTATGATTGTCGTAACCCATGAAATGGAATTCGCTCGTGATGTCTCTCACCGTGTTATCTTTATGGATAAGGGTGTTATTGCTGAAGAAGGTAAACCAGAAGACCTCTTCACCAATCCTAAAGAAGACCGAACAAAAGAATTCCTTCAACGTTATCTCAAATAAAAAGAAAAGGCTGCAGTAATTATGCAGTCTTTTTGCTGTCCTCATACTAAATTCAAACCACGTCAGCTTCGCCTTGTCGTATATATGTGACTGACTTCGTCAGTCTTATCTACAACCCCAAAACAGTGTTTTGAGCAACCTGCGGCTAGCTTCCTAGTTTGCTCTTTGATTTTCATTGAGTATCAAAATGAAAAGGCAGACTCAATTCAAGAATCCGCCGTTATCCAAAGATTAATCTTCAAATTTTTCATGATTTTTTTCATAGAAATCAATTAAACCTAGAGCTGTTTCAAATGAAATATTTTTTACTTTTGCACGACCCTGCGCTAGAGCAATGATAGACATTTCACGCGCATTCGTTTCTTTAGAGATACGGTAGCCTGTGATTTTCTTATCACGAACCCAGCCAACAACTGATTCTACTTTTTCAAAGTTTGACTTAGCCATGTCCTTCTCCTATTTTCTTCTTTACGATATATTATTCTATACGTTTTTATGTCTTTTGTCAATAAAAAAACATATATTCAATAAAATAAAAGATTTTTATTTTTCTTACTTCTTTTTTAAAGCCGATAATATATAGGTTTTTACTTGCTATAAACCATTAGTAAGCACCTAAAAAATAATTGCATTATTAAACCTATAATATGTAAGAATATTCATATAAACTACATACCAGCTACTCTATAGGATAGACAGGAGTCATATTCAAGTAATTCTATACATTCCTTTTAAATTATTAAAGCTAGCAAAGATAATATTTTCCTCTGATTATCTCTTAACTATCTCTTTCCTTTCTCTTTGTCTGAGGTCCCTTCCTGTCATTATTTAAATCTTATTTTCTTTTTCAACTGGTACAATGGACTTGTTTCATCAGATTTTACATATTCTTTTCAAACACCATTCATAGTCAGCATCTAGAATATAACTTCCTAATGTCACAAACTTTTCTACTACTCTCATTTTACAAGTATCAGATCAATTTTATCAATTAAATTACCAAATCTGTCTCATAAATACTGATTATTTTATCTGTTTGCTATTATATTTAGACAATTTTTAAATTAGTTATATATAAAATATTGTATTCTAAATAGTATCCTTATATATAGCAAGTGATTCTTTTTTATTATTATAAACTGAAACAAAAATAATAGGTGCTATAATAAGTTGTAGTAGAAATAGTAGGATAGTTTTCCTAAGTTCATAGGAATCGCCCCCTTTCTTTACCCTCATTATAGCACCTATACATCAGTTGTGCAAATAATATGATATTTTTTTATTA
>CAUOWW010000077.1:0-7327 GCA_963508345.1 uncultured bacterium | reverse complement strand
AACTTACATCTGTCCTTTTTTCCGATTGCACTTGTATTTCTTCTGCTTCGCCCGGTTGATATTGTGCGTCAGTAATCGCTGTTTTCGCGATATCAATGTCTACATCATACGGTAGTTCAAACAGTGCTTCTCCGCGACGAAAGTCTACTTCAATCCCTTTTGCACCTGCATTTTCAAGAGCAACCGCAATATGTTCTTCACAACCAGTGCAGGTCATTCCTTCAATGTTTAGCCGATATTTTTTCAATAAATTCGTCTTTTGTTCCGATTGAAATTCTTCTGCTTCGCCCGGGTGATAATTTGCGTCAGCAATCGCCTTTATTGCACTTTCAACCTCAATATCATCGGACAGTTCAAATACTGCTTCACCACGACGATAACTAGACTCAATATTTTTAGCACCTATCTTTTCAAGTGCTGATTCTACGTGTTTTTCACAACCCGTACAAGTCATTCCTGAAATGTTTACCTTAAATTTATTCATAAAAAAGCTCCTTTCGTTAATTAATCTCTCATGTTAATGTTTCTATTATTGGACACGAATGTAATTGCTTTTCATCTGGACATCGTTGTTTTAAGTCGTCTAACATAGTTTCAATTCGTTTTAAATCCTCTATTTGTTTTTGCACTTCCTTTTGTTTTTTAGAAACAAATTCGAACATATCTTGACAACGAACTTCATCTTTATCTACAACACCAAGTAATTTATAAATCTCGCTTAAAGAGAAACCAAGTTCCTGTATTCGTTTAATAAACCCAACACGCTTAACGTCATCATATGAATATATCCGATAACCAGCTTCCGTTCGGTGAGGTTCTTGTAATAAATTTTTTCGCTCGTAATATCTGATCGTTTCTTTATTAACTCCACATTTATCTGCAAACTCACTAATGCGATAAATCATCTTATTTCACCCCCTGAATATTATAAACCATGTACCATAGTACACGGTCAAGTAAATTGGACTATTTTATTTTTTTCCCAAAGTATCACTCGTATGTGATTGATACTTTTATATAATACTATTGATTATCCTAACATCCCACCAGAAAATCCGATTTAAACACCAGTTGTTTTTAAACTATTAAGAAAGTAATTCCACTATATATTCCGAAGACCCGAAATTTCATAGAGTAGCTCCCTAGAATCATGGAAAAGTAGTAAAAATAGTTGTTATCCTAGTTGATTAAAAAAATCCCTGATTTCCTCATCTTTTATAAAATAATATATAATTTTCCCCTCTCTTCTAGTGCCCAAGATGTTTTGATTGGCTAGTTTACGAAGATGGTGGGAAGTAGATGCCATACTGAGATTTAGTAAACAGGCTATATCACAGACACAGAGTTCTTCAACAGCAAGGAGATAAAAGATGATATTTATCTGTTTATTATCGGTAAATTTTGATAAAATGCGAAGTGATTTTTGGACTTTTTCCTTTTCAAGGTAGTTCGTTGCGGTTGTAACATTTTGTTGATTTATAACATCCACTTGGCAGATACTATCTTTTTTCATAATTTTTTCTCCTAGCCTAACACAGCCCATAGCATGTCAAAGCTGTTGTTTTCAATCAGGATATACATCCCCAATCCTAAATAAACAACGGCAATAAACCATCTGCTATATTTTTCCAAAGTTTCTCCAACAGAAGGGACTTGTGCCAATTTTTGGGCAGAAAAAACCAAGAGATAAATCATGACTAGAAAGGTAAGTAAAGCCACTATCAAATTCGCTAAATTTAAGGTAATAAAATATGGGACAAAGACACCAATATTGTCAGCACCACAACTTGCAAAAGTAATCATAGCGACTAGAAAAATCAGGTTTTTATTATCTTTGCGCAAACCATCTTTTGCAATAGCTTCTCCATCAGAATCTCCTAAAAGCAAAACTTTGAGGCCTAGGAAAATTGGAATCAAACCGAGTAAACCTAAAATCTCTTTACTAGGAATATAATTTAAGACAAATGCAAAAAGCAAACTTAGCAATATTAGACTAACAGAGCCTAGAAATTGTCCTAAATAGATGTTAATGATGTCTTTTCTGCTTTTTCTTTTGGCAAAAAATAACATTAGGATAATAAGTAAGTCTACGGCTGTCCCAGAATACAGGATTATTGAAGTAACAACATTTTGAATCATAAAACACCTCATTCAAATATATTTTTGAATGTATTCTAACATTAAACTTTGTAGATGTCAACTTAAAATCCACCAAAATATAGATAAGAAGTTAGTGTACCAAATATTAAAAAGCCCTGCCATCGAAATGACAGCAGGGCTTAACTTCAATATCCAGATAATATATTTATCTAAAAAAGGTACAGTTTTTATTGATTTGTAGTGCGATATAATGAGTTTCCAAAAATCAAAAATCGCTTAAAATCAATATTTTGACATCTATTGGCGTGTACTGAAACCCTTACTTAACCTCTGTAAGGATATAATTACGGTACCAGTATATCATAAATAATAACAAAATCTTGACTTTCCGAAACATAATGATTTTCCCGAAAGAAAGAGATCAACCTAAAAAATTACTTTCTTACTTATGTAATGTTTCTTTAATATAATATAGAAATAAAAAGTATGTAAATGAAAAGATTTATCACATTACTTTTAGTGTCTCTATCTACAATTTTATTAATTGCATGTTCTAACCAATCAAGCAATTCTTTAGATGGCGAATACCGTTGAATAAACGAGAGTAGAAATGAAGTTGCCTTTACCATTTCAGGTAACAAAGGAAATAGCAACAAAGGAGAGGCCGACACCTTTACAATTGATAAAGACAGTGCAACAATCGAACCGACTGGCTCTAATATCATAAACCGAAAAGAGAATTATACCTTCAAGGATGACGTATTCACTGTAGATATTTCAGGAACAAAGCAGGAGTATTACAAAAAGGATAGTGAAGAAATACAGCGACAAGTAAAACCCTCAAACTATTTGATATTCTTTATACAATAAAAACGCTTTTGTACTGACCCCAAAAGTTAGATTTTTTCTGTCTAACTTTTGGGGGTCAGTACACACCCGCATAGCGGGTATTTTTTTGCTCGTATAATTCATCAGGGGTTTGGGGATTCCCCAAAATTCAAATCATCCCAAAAAGTACATACACTTTGTGTATACAAATTTTGGGATGATTTTGGGAGTGTGTGTATACAGACTCTGAGCTCGCAAAGTCATATTATGAGAAATCTTTCCTTCTCGATAAAATAATCCCAAAAATCAATTTGACTGTCATTTGTGTGTACAAATATTTTAAGAAGATATATAAAAAACGCTGCAAAATTTTTAACAGCGTTTCCTTATTTTAAAATTCTCATATGTCTTTCTTTTTTATGGTTAGCATCATAGTATTCCAGCATCGCATGATACAAACGAGCCTTCGTTTTATCTTGTTGTTTAATTCCATGAAGAAATAATTCTGCTCGCTTTAATTTCAATATGTATTCGCATATCTGATCAAAATTCTTATCCATATTACTTTTGAAAATAAACATCTTTTTCCTCCATCACATCAACTATTTTTTGCATCAAAATAGACATATCCATTTTGTTTTCATAGCTTATTCTCCCAACTACAGTTGCAAGACAGGCTATAGAATTGATATTCTTTCCGACTTGTTCCAACTCTTCTGTTAAAGGAACTAAACCTTCAAAAGAGACTTTTTGGATGTTCAAATCTGTTCGTATTAATTTTTGTCTAGCAAACTCAGAAAAATTACGAATATTTTCCTTCCTCATACAATCATTTAGTTTTTTATTTTCTTCTTCCGTCAAAAACACCTGTTTCAACACAGATTTTATTCTCATGGTCCTATCACCTCGTTTTCTTATTTAGTCGTTTTACAAGTTCTTTCACTTGTTTACTTGTCTTCTTTTCATATTCTATCATCAGCTCAACGCAGTAGTGAAATATCCTTACATTATCCAAATCTTCACTTTGTTCTGCTATTCTTTCTAACTGACGTAAGTTATTGATAATTCTTCTAACTTGAAATATAAAGTCATGATAAGATTCAAAATCAAATTGAAGATAAATAGGCGAGCTCTTAAATAACATTTTTCTGGCATAAGAGGAAAAACTTAGATGATTTGTCATTTCAATCAAGTTATTCACTATTTCATTTTGCTCCTCAGTGATATAACATTTCTTTAGAACAGTCCTATATCTACTCATTTATCATATACTTCTTTCGGGCATTTTCATGGGCAATAGCTTTGCACTCCAGCATACGTTCCTGCTTTAAATTCTCCATAGACTTAAATAAATACGCTAAAGGAGAAGTCGCATCCTCAGGAATCCGTTCAATCATGCTAATAACTTCATCACTAGTTATATACCCACTAGCCAAATACTCGCCTATCTTCATCTTCTGAGCATGTGTTAAAGTGTAATTATTAGGATACAAAAATCTATCATTGTACTTATAAGAAATAGATTCTAACAAAGAATAATATTTGGGTGGAATATAAGTTTCAGTCTTTCTAGAACTATTATCCAGTATATTCTCAATCTCTTTCTTATTCTTACTCTTGTTCTTAATCTCTTGCGTTACATTATCATTTTCATCCGTTACTGTAACGTTACAGTCTAAAGCGAGTTGTGGCTCGCCTGTAATTAGTGCTTTTTGTTTTTGTCTATGACGAGCAACACGTTCCCTAGTTTGTTTCCTAATCTTTTCTAGTCCATCTATATTCTGATGTTTTTCCCATTTTGGAATGGTAATAGCGCCATCTATGATTTCTATCATGCCAAATTCTTCAAACATGCTGAGAGCTAATTTTACAGATGTAGCCTTTCGTCTAAACACTGTTGAAAGCATCTCTTCTGTGTAATAAACCTTGTTCCCTAGACTTAATATGCCACTATTATTTTGCTTTCCTGCAAGCACCAGAATTTTAAACCATATTACAATAAGAGTATCTCCTTCTGGCATTGATTCTATTAGCTGAATTTTTTCATCATCAAATATATCTGTTGTTATCTTGATCCACTGAACACCATTCATACTAGTACCTATCTTTCATATTGCTTCAACCATCGTGTTACTGCTCTTTTATCGTATAAAGTCACTCCATCAATCACCATGGTTGGCATTCCTTCTTTCGTCCATTTTTGGATTGTTGTCGTAGATACATCTAACCACCTAGACAAACCTGACATACGAACCATGGGTTTATAAAGTTCTTTATCTTCAAATACTCTTGCTACAGCATTTGAAATCATCTCATCATAATGAGCACGTAATTGCTTCTCTAAATCTTTAGGAAGCTGGACAACTAAAGTAGTTTCCGACATAAATTAACACCTCATTTCTAAATTAAATAAGCTCCGAAACCATTTAATTTGTTATTCATTTTGAATTATATATCCTTTTTGAATTTTTGTCAAGCTTTTTTATTCAAAAAGAATAAAATGTGTTATAATGATAAAAAGGAGGTTCTTATGACCAATCATATTACTAAACTGATAGAAAATAGCGGAAAAAAATTGACAGAAATTAGCGAAGCTACAAATATAGCCTATCCTACACTTTCTGGATACAATCAAGGAATCCGCAAACCTAAAAAAGATAATGCTGAAAAATTAGCAAAATACTTTAATGTTTCCGTCGCTTACATTATGGGACTTGATAGCAACCCACACGCTCCATCAAATCTTAAAATTGTTACAGATAGTTTCAAAACATCTAAAATTGGTTCTGTGACACCTTTTAAAAGCGATATGGAGAAGTTAAAGAAAAGTATCGAATTTGGCGAAAGGGCATTAACACTACCACTTGATGATAGTTTTTCAGATGAATTTCGTCATATATTCTCAGAATACCTAGCTGAGAAAAACAAACGTTTTATATCTGAGTTTATAGACTATATGAATCACCAAAACAAAGATTCTAAAGTTTGGCAGAGCTGGATTAAAACAGACGAATACGCTATCCGCCAAGAAGATAGAAAAAATAGATAGACACTCATTTCTCAATTACATAAGCTCCGAGAACTTAGATACGGAGAAAAAATGTCTATACACAAATACAAAACAAAAAAAGGAATCCTATACTATGTCAGCTTT
Organism: uncultured bacterium; assembly: GCA_963508345.1. Taxonomy (GTDB): domain Bacteria; phylum Bacillota; class Bacilli; order Lactobacillales; family Streptococcaceae; genus Streptococcus. Next base: position 1,245 of record CAUOWW010000077.1, on the reverse strand, counting down.
TACATTGGCTTAGATGCTTACGGAAAGAAAAAAAGGCACTTAAAGAGAGGGTTCAAAACCAAAAAAGAGGCAAAATTGTACGAAGCTCGTTTAGAAGCTGGTGTCGTTGCCCCAACAGTAAATACCGACAAACCTAACCCAAAAGTCACTTATAAAGAACTTTATCAAGAATGGTTTAAGGCCTATGTTGGGACCGTTGAAGAAACAACTTCTTCCCAAACTAAGAATATCTATCGAATACATATTCTACCAATATTTGGCCATAAATTTATTGACCAAATCAGTCCTTTAGACTGTCAAAACTTTATTACACAAAAATCTCAGACTTTCAAAAATATCAAACAGATAAAATCCTATACCTCAAAAATTTTTGATTTTGCAATCAATATGAACTACATTGATCGAAATCCAATGAAGAATGTTATCATGCCCAAAATCAAAAAGACAAGATCAGATAATTTTTGGTCACTGGAGGAATTGCATCATTTCCTTGATATAGTGAAAGAAACTGAGCCATTTAAACATTTTGCTTTATTTAGACTTCTTGCATTTAGTGGACTACGAAAAGGGGAGTTATACGCTTTAAAATGGGCTGATATTGACTTTGATAGCAATCTATTGAACATAGACAAAAGTCTAGGAAGAATTGACGGTAAAGCAATTGAAAAGAGTACAAAGAATGAATCTTCAGTTCGCACAATCTATCTTGATGATGAGACAATCGATATTATTAAGCAATGGAGAAATTTCTATCTGAAAGAACAATCTCAGTTGCCTCTTACAAAACTAAATATCAGTAACGAATATATGTTCTCTTACATATCAAGCAATGACAAAATTGAACCTTTGCATGCTGATTACATTAATAATGTACTAAATCGAATCATTAAAAAGCATAAATTAAAACCAATTAGCCCACATGGGTTTAGACATACACATGCAACACTTATGTCTGAAATTGGAATCGATCCTTCTAATACATCAAAACGTCTCGGTCATGCAAGCAGTCAGATGACATTAGATGTCTACACTCACACCACAAAAACTGGTGAGAAAAACTCTATTGACAAATTTGCAAATTATCTCAATAAAGCAAAATAAATCATGATTTTAAAAATTTAGAAGAGGTTATCAGAAGGTTATCACAAAGCTATTTGAGCTCAAAAATCGACAAAAAAGCACTTTGCAAAATCTTTGCAAAGTGCTTTGAAACGTTGATATAATCGTATTGATTAACGTTTTGAG
>CAUOWW010000076.1:0-7485 GCA_963508345.1 uncultured bacterium | reverse complement strand
AGTCTTTTCTTGGTAAAACGACCTGTTGCTTGTCCTGTTTTGACACTAGCTTTTCCAAGATTATAAGAAAGCCGACTGTAGCGTTTCCCTTTTCTAATGGTCTCTTGTAGCGTTCGATAACCTTCTAAATCTTCATTTTCTGAAGCTAACTCTCCACCTTCACGTCCAAGGACATAAAGAAAAGTTTTGGCTTTCCTACTGACTTTTTTGGACTTATAGGCTTGTTTGGTAGATTTTAGATTATCTTTTGCGGCCTTGACTTCTTTCTTAGCTTTTAATTCTTCTAAACTCTTCCCTTGAAAGAAAAAATTAGATTTTGCTTTCGATTCCTGACCATAAAGAAATTTTTGATTGGTTTTTCTTTCTTTACGACTCTCTTTTCTTTCTTCTTTTGCTTCTACCTTAGCTTCTCTAAATTGCTTCTTGGCTATTTTCAATCGTTTCCTAGCATGAGGCAACCGTCTGTCTCTTAATTCTTTCCGATTCAAAAGAGATGGAGGACTATTTTGAAGAATATGATTGTAGTCTTCATTTGCTTGTTTTATTCTCTCCTTTGAAGCTTCTCTCATCTCCTCTAGCTTTTCTTTTATCTCTTTTTTCCATGCTTTTTCATCCAGTACAGCGGAATCTTTTTTCTGTTTCTTCACCTCCTTCTTTCCTTTTTTCAAGAATTTCTTCTCATCTTTTAGACTTCTTCTAAATGCCTTTCGGGCACGTATGATTTCTCTCTTATCCTTCATTTACCTTCCCCTTATTTAGAAGCCATTTTATCAGGATCCGTACTCATGATATCAAACAATTGAGTACCTTGAGGAATCTTATTTTTAAAGGGAACAACAACTGAACCAGCTTTTATCAGTCCTGCCCCTTTTTCTGGATTGACTAGGTATTTTTCAAGTTCTTTTGACAAGCCTAAGAGTTGAACCAGTTCTTCTCGGTCATTTTTTGCTTGCTTGAGGAGAATCATAAATTCACTATTTGCAATAATCCGTCTACCATTTGGATCTAACAATAAGGTTTCAACATTTTGAGTTATTCCAGTCGGACTGGCTCCATATTTTCTGACACGACTCCACAATTTAAAGAAGAAATCACTGGCATATTTATCTAATAAGAGAAGCTGCATTTCATCAAAATAAATCCAGGTCTTCTTCCCTAATTTTTGGTTTCGAACAACACGATTCCATATCTGATCAAAAACCACCATAAGGGCGATTTGTTTCAGCTCATCTCCCAACTTTTTAACGTTATAGATTAAGAAGTTAGATCCTGTCTGAATATTGGTCTTATGAGAAAAAATATCAAGAGAACCTTCGACATACAGTTCCATATCAAGTGCCAAATTCTGCGCTTCTTCTTCTGGTTGTTGGCTCAAGACAAAGACCCATTCTTCCAAAGAAGGCTCTTTAAATGACTGATAGGTGAGTCTGGTGACTCGGTCGATAATCGATTTTTCTCTTCCATCCATTTTTCTATCCAATAACTTGCCGATAAAGGATAAAAGAAATTCTGATTTTACCTTTACAGGATCTTCATCCATATTTTCCTCAGACAAGTCAAGGACATTGAGATAGGTTTGGGAATCGGGCGCAATATCAATCATTTCTCCACCAAAAGCTCGTCCAATGACACTGTATTCTGCTTCTGGATCCACGATGATAATTTCAGTATTTTCACCAGATTCCTTGATTTTGGTCGTGATAATTTCATGCTTGGTTGCCATCCCTTTCCCAGCTCCAGATGTTCCTAAAATCAGACCAGACGGTGTATTTAATAGGCTGCGATCAATGGTAATAATATTGCTTGAGATTTGATTGATACCGTAATATTTCCCACTACGGTCTTGTAAGTCTACTGAAGTCCAAGGTGAGTTCACTGCTACATTGGACGTTAATAAACTCCGTGATACTCCCTCTAAAAAATCACAACCAAATGGCAGCAAACTATTAAAGGCTGCTTCTTGCATATATGGAAGTTTATCAATCATTAGGTCATTTGAGCCGGCCACTTGTTGGATAGTGTCTAGAGCTTGTTTGAGTTCTTCTTCATCCTGACCAAAAACACCAATCAAGAAGACTGTTTGAAATAGTTTATCTCCTGTCTCGGTCATGGTTTTTAAGAGTTCCTCAGCTTCATCGATATTGCTTTCTAAAACATGACCTACTTTTTCCAAATAGATACCTGTACGAGCAAGTTTTTGTTGTTCCCCAATCTTTTGGGATTCCATCAAGGTCTTCTTTGTTCGTAGTTTCTTCATGGCATCCGCCTTAGTCGAACTTTGAGCATGGAGGCTCACAATCAATTCCAAATCTCCTTGCATGAGGTCTCGAATAAACTGATCCCCTAATTCCATACCATAGTCTCTCACATAGACAATCTGTAATAAGCGGTCATTGATTTGTAGGTAATTCTTGTTTTTAAAATCCAAGAGATTAGGTGCTATGAAGTGACGAGTTGTCTGACCAGATCTCGTTAAATCACGGTAAGAAAAAGGAAGATGGTGTTCTCCTCTAAGCATATCTGCCAACAAGTTGACACGCTCTTCTCCAGCCAAGGATTCAAATCGTGCATCAATTTCTGAGAAACCACTCTTAAAATATTCTCCAATTTGAGACAAGGAACGATAGGCTTGTTTGGGATTAGAATCCTTTCTACCAAAGCTAATCAGTTTCACAGCTGAAAAATTATTTTCCCCACTGTCTAAATTTTGATTCATCATCCGATTCAATTCTTTACGATAGCTATCATATCCATCTTCTTTTTCCTCATACAAAACACTTTGTCTAAACTTTTCTAAATTCAATCTTTTATTAAAGATAGTCAATTGGAAGTTGGTTTGGTCGTCTAAAGAGTTAATCAAATCAGAATACTTCTCAATGATTGCGCCCTTATCTTCTAAACCAACAGTTTGATAATTGACATCACCAAGTAAGTAGCTTTGTGAGAAATAATCTTCTTTTACCTGCATCAGACCATTTTGATACAGGGCTTGATAGGAAAGAGTATTAGCCGTTGATGGTAACACTTCCTCTTTTTTTCCTTTAACTACTTCTTTCTGATTAGTCATTGAAGTTTTTTGTTTCTTTAATGTATTTGATTTTCTTTTCATGTTCAGGTCCTTTCTTTCCTGTAATTGTGCGTAGGGGAACCGTTAATTCAAAATGAAGACGGTATTTCAAATAATGTTCAAAATATAAATCATTGGGTTTATAGACTCCAAAAAGCATTAGGGGGATGGTAAAAGCAAACACAAAACCGTAAACAAACCAATCTCCAAATTGCCAGAAAAAGAGATTCAAGCCCAAAACAATAATTGTGACAATAAAGGCTGGTAAAACAAAGATGATTTGCCTTGTAGTGAAGCCTAACCAAGCCCTGTGTTGGTATTTTGAGATGTCTTTAAAGACACGTGTATTCATGACTTTCCTTTCTAAAAAGGCTAAGAAGCATTCACTTCCTAGCCTTTATCTAATTACATACCTAAGATTGAGCGAGCCGTACGTTGAGAACCAACGAGGGCAATAATCAGTAAGATAGCTTGTATTAAACTACCAAACATAATCGCAAGTGATTGCAGGACTCCTGCACCATTTGAAACAGCTATTTTCCCAGCAGATTCAAACAAAGGAACAAGAGAAACAATCAGAAAAATAAGAACCCCTTGTACCGCATAGACCATAATATTTTTTAAATAGCCAATACCAATAGACTTCCACTCATCACTTAAAAATGTTGGAATCGTAAGAGGGGCAAATGGAATCATAAGGTAGAGTTGAATAAATCGAATAGATACCAAAAGATTGACCATGGCTGCACTTACTATCCGAACAAGCCAAATGAGGAGGGCGAAAAAGCCCACAATCATACGGCCAATAAATCCTGAACCTTTTAATCCAGAGATGGTATCATACTTTGCCCCACCGTGAGCCACAATCGAGGCCACTTGTTCAATGGCGTGACTCGCAATCCCGATGATGGCTTCTACAATCACGGTAGTGTTGGTAATTACAACTGCGACCATAATATAACTAATCAACATCGGCGCTAATGCTTCAAAGGTCATCGCTCCACCAGAGTTAGCAATTTTCTTTGCCATCTTCGAAAATTCTAAGATGAGAACAACTGATAAAATCGCAACTCCAAGAGGCTGCATGACACTTTTAGTAATACTAGACATATAAGTCCAAACTGTTGGATTGTAGCTAGATAGGGATTTAATCAGATCTACCGTAGATTGTAAATCTACATTAAATCCTTCAAATAAATTTTCAGCTGATATTTTTTCAGATGCAAGGTAAACAAAGGGTGAGACTAAACTAAGATTCATGTCATTGTTTATCCTCCTAAATTGAAATCTGGGTTACAAAGGCTCCAGCAGCCCCTACCATAACTCCACCGACAATTTCAAGAATGGCATTTCGAACACCTGGTCCACCATCTTTAATGTTGGTTGCAAGGTTGACAATCCCCACAACAACGAGAAAGGCACCAACCGCAATCAATCCCTTCTGTAACAAAGACATAGCTTGTGCAAACATAGCACTTGCGTCTACTCCATAAACAAAACCTTTAAAATGCGTAATCATCTATTTCCTCTTTTCTATTTTTATTTTAAACTAGATTCAAAAGTTAAATCACGAATTCTAAGGCCTTCAAGATGATTTTCTTGTCTTTGATTCAAAGGATTGATTTGATAGTTCCACCACCGTTCATCGGTTTCTTGATTGGCTAGGTACTTCCAGTTTGGATGCTTAATGGAATTGTACTTTTTGCTTTTAAAGACAGGCATATTGGCAATTCGGACCAAGCATTCATGCCGTTTCATATTTCCGACTTCATCAGGTGTCATTAAATCACGAGCAATCTTTTGATGAGAAAGGGATCCTGAACCTGTCTGGCCAAAGGAACGACTAGTATTTCGAACATCAATGGTTTGTTTACCGAGTAATCCACTCATAAATTTAAAGGTATCTTCATCATTCCCACCTAAGTAGACTAAGCTATCACAGTTCCCAAGAATGGTTTTCCAAGCTTCTTTTTCTTTATAAAGCCCTTGAAGTTGGGCAATATTTTGTAGAATGGGAACGAGACTCATGTTTCGAGAACGGACTGTTGAGGTTTGTTCAGCAAAATCTGGGATTTCTCCGATATTTGCGAACTCATCTAAGTAAACCCTCACATGAAGAGGCAATTGACCCTTAAAATCAATATCTGCTTGTCTTGTTAGGGTTTGAAATGCGGTTGAAAAAAAGAGGGCTGAAAGAAAGCGAAAGGTACTATCGTTATCTGGGATAACTAAGTAAACCATTGATTTTTCCTTGCCCCATGTCTTCATATCAAGGGTATCTCTTTTGGTCAAATCCATGACACTTTGAATATTGAAGAGGGCAAATTTAGCAGTGGTTACAGCTATAACAGAATCCAGAGTCTTATCCTTATAATTTTGAAAATCTGCCCAATTTCGCATGGTAAAATTTTCAGTCCCATACTTTTTAGCATAATTTTCAAATAGAATTTCTAAGACACTTTTTTCTTGATTTTCACCCTTGGATAAGTGTTTAATGAGTTTTGAGATTTCAGCAAAACTTGGATAACGCCCTCGTTTTTTTCGCTCTTCCACTTCTTTTTTTTGACGTTTCAACAAGTTTTGGTATTCTGTTTGACTCAAACGACTCTCTTCAATGAGCTGTTCTCTTGTTTTGGGTGGATTATAGAAATCGACCAAGTAAGAGGCTAAAGCTCGTACCAAAGTCATAGAAGCTTCATCCCAAAATGGATCACTACGAGAGCCAGAGCCTTTGGTGTTATTAAAATAAACCGTCAGCATGCGATTCAAATCATTTTCTGTCTCTATATAGCGAAAAGGATTGAAGCCATCTGAGTTATTCATATTGACTAAATCTAACACCTTTACTTGGTAACCATTTTCTAAAAAGAGTTTACCTGTTTTCTCGGCCAAATGATCTTTAGGATCCACTACAATATTAGAACTATTCATCTGAATCAGATTGGGTTTCACAAAGCGAAATGTTTTCCCACTTCCTGAACCTCCGATCACCGCAATATTCTTATTTCTATCATATTGGGGTGATTTTTTATCTAATAATGCCAAACGAACATCTTGTGCTAAAATCGTATCATGAGAAAATTCCTTACCGTAAAAGAGCTTCTTTTCTTTTAGAGTTCCAAAACGGGCGCTCCCGTATTCTACCCCTTCTCGGTATTGTTTTTTACCAGTCTGTAGATAGAGATAAACCAGCAACATCATCACAAAGCCTAGTAGAAAAAAGGCACTTGATTTTCCAGTAAAGTAAACATTCCATGGCGACTGAAGAACTTCATCTTGACCTTCCATTAGAAGACGACTCCATTTATCTAAGCTATTTCCAGTATAGGAATCATACAAAAGCGTCAAACGATGAAAAAGATAGCCTAGTAAGATACCTAACAGTGAGAATAGTAGGAATTTCTTTCCACTGTACATCATCTCACCATCTCTTTCTGTTTGACGGCTCCTTCTTGTCTAAAGGTAATTTGGGATTTAGCCTCATCAATTGCATCGTCTAATGACTTATCCATGGTAAAATCAGCTAATTTCTCCGGATCATTAACCATTTTTTCTAGCAGATGGTCTAAATGATTGTCTAGAATCGAACGGTCTTTCGTGTAGAAATGCAGAGAATCCCCTTGCCAAGCGATGGCTAAAGGAATCTCTTCTTTTTCTAAAAAAGATTTAAATTTCTCTATATCAATTGGTTTGTCTAAAAAATCTTTTTTCAGATTAATCGTATCAATCGAATAAGGAGATTGTAGCAATTCTTCTAATTTCTGCACCCCTATCTTATAGGCGGAATCCTGTGCTAAAGCCTGACGTCTAGACCATTCTAGAATCTTTAAAAGACTTTTGACAGTAAATAAAATACTACGCTCAGCATATTGAACTGCCATTCGTTCCTGTTGTTCAGAGGACATCTGATGCCTCCTTCTTCACAAATAGCAGCTTTCCTTCTTTATAACGATAAGCTATCAATTTCTGACGTTGCTTAATCGACTTGACAACCTGCAGTAGATCTCTCGAATAAGGTTCTCGAAGAGTAACTTCTACTGCTTTCCCATCAAAGATACCAACACGTTTAAATTCAATGTAGTCTTTTTTGAGATGTCCTAAGCCCATACCAAAAGGAAAGTGATGAATCAATTGGATGGTACAACCACCTTTATTTCCCATTTGTTTCAAATCATACAAGTTTACTACCTTCATGATTAACTCCTTTATCTAGTTTGTCGCATCGTTTAAGTCTGGTAACGATAAACTCCGTGTCTGTTAGAAAATTCTCACACACGTCTTGTGCCAGTTGCCCTTCACAGGGAAATACTCTCAGTCCCTACTTACACAGGCACGCTAATCAAGACGGAGTGGATTCAATTTTCAAAGAACAGGTAGCTTTATTATAGATAAGAGTAGTTGAAATTTTTATCACATTT
>CAUOWW010000075.1:0-7495 GCA_963508345.1 uncultured bacterium | reverse complement strand
CTGAAAAAGGAGGAACAGGTTTAAATGTTCAGAGCAAGATGAAAGCAGTTCATCATCTGGATGTACCGTGGAGACCAAGTGACATTCAGCAACGCAATGGACGGATTATCCGACAGGGAAATGAAAACAAGGAAGTGGATATTTACCACTATATTACCAAAGGTTCGTTTGATAATTATCTATGGGCAACTCAGGAGAACAAACTCCGTTATATTAAGCAGATTATGACTTCTAAGGAGCCGATTCGTGCTGCAGAAGACATTGATGAGCAGACCATGACAGCTTCTGATTTTAAGGCACTAGCAACAGGTAATCCTTATCTCAAATATAAGATGGAACTAGAGAATGATCTAACCCTATTAGAAAACCAAAGACGCGCATTTCAACGCAGCAAGGATCACTATCGTCATACAATCTCTTACTGTGAAGAAAATATGCCCATTCTTGAGAAACGATTAAGCAAGTATGAAGGCGACATTCAACAGTCGGAAATGTCGAAAGATCAGGTGTTTTCTATGACGGTAGGCAAGCAAGTTTTTGATCAACGAGCTGAAGCAGGTGAATCCCTACACCGTCTTATCCGTCATAATCAAGGTGACAGCAAAGAATTCCGTACCCTAGCCAGTTATAGAGGGTTTGAGATTAAAATGCTTAGTCTTCCAATAAATCAACCTCTTCCTGAAACCTTCTCTGTTAAGATTGTAGGAGAAAATCAATATTCTGTCAGTTTAGATTTGTATTCTCCTTTGGGGACAATTCAAAGACTTCAGCATACGATTGATCACATTAAAGAGGACCAAGTGAAAACTCAGAATTTATTGGATGAATTACAGGATAAATGGACTACTGCTAAGGTAGAAATTGAGAAAAATTTTCCAAAGGAAGAGGATTATCAAACTAAAAAGGCCGAATACGATGTACTCGCGCCATTGATTGAAACAGAAACGGATTTAGATATTATTGATCAGGCCTTAAGACAATTCCACGAAAAAGGAAAAGAAAAGCAAGAACAACTTTCTTTTGAATTAGATTAAAAAATAGATATAAATAGCGGACAAGAAAAGAAAAGCGCGGTAGAATAAAGATAGAAAGAAACGAGGTAACGATTATGATGGAAGATACCTATTATCAATTAGAAGAGGCCTTGGTACAGGGATTTCAAACACCTGAAGAATACCAAGCCTACAAGGAGTTAAAGGAACATTATGAGGAAGTGACAGGAGATTACAGCTTTTCCAAACGAGAACTTACTAGCTAATTGGAAATCGCTCTTCAGAATCATCGAGGTGTGGACTTTGAAGAACATGAAAAAGAGGAGTATTTGGACTTAGTTCAAAAGCTAGAGGAATTTGATTCCTCTCTTGCCACCCATTATCGTCAATTGATTGACTAGAAAGGAGAAAGTCATGAATGATTTACTCCTTATCCCAGTAATTTTTTTAGCAGTAGGAGGAATTCTCATTCTTTTATGGAGACTCTTTCTTATTGCCAGCGGACTTTTCCTGATTGGTTTTGTCAGTTTTCTTATTTTCGTGGAGGTCTATGGAATTTATTTGTTCTTTACTGAACCTAGTTTATATTTTGATGATATCAGACAACATGGTTTAACTAGTTTTACGTCTATGTACCTTTTCATCAATCTGATGTTGGTTCTAGGATTCAGTTGGCGCTTCATTAACTCCATAAATAAGAAAAAAATGTGAACTTTTTAGATAGTCAAAAGACTTTATCTGAATCTAAATTCGGATAAGGTTTTTTATTTACCTTGATTCTTTCATATACATCATAGCTAAATTGGAGTAATAATTTATGAAAATCATTATCCTCACTATTATTACTTGTATTTATGGCTTGTTTATGTCGTTCAATATGAGAAAGAGCTCTTCTCAAATTTTCTTCTTTTAATTTGTTCATATTTATATTATAAACTGAAGACAGCTAATTTTGATATTTTTCTCTGAACTGTACGATTTTGCGCCTGAAATGTAGAAATTACCTTTCGTTGTGATGTGATAAAACTTACAAGTTCTTTTTGTTATTCTTGACCTAGTTTTTATAGAAAGAAGGTCTAAGATGTTAAATAAAGTCAAAACTAAAGCCTTAATTAGTGTTGGAGCAGTGGCTGCAACTAGCTTTATTCTCATGATGGGATATACTGCTGGTCAACATTCTACTGCTAAACAAAGTCGCAAAGAAATCGAATTGGCTGCAGCTAAACTTGTAGAGGATAAACAAGCAGAAGATAAAGCCAGCATTTTGTCATCGAATACTGTAAAAGAATTTTTGACGCAGTACTATACGAAAGAAAAGCTCGGAGAAAATAATACACGTATTCAACCTTATATGACTGAATCGGCTTATTCTCAAGAATTGTCAAGTCAAAATGATGCCATGAACCAAGTGTATAAGGATTATATTTTGGATTATCATTTTGAAAAAGCTGATATCTTTGTCAATCAGACTACGAATCAAGCCATTGCCATGGTCTCTTATAATGTAACCTATGTATCTGATTTAAAGAATGCCAACCAATCAAAGACAAATCAGACAGAAACCAGAACAGTTAAGTTATCCTATTCTAAACTACCAGGTAAGTTATTGGTCAATCAAGTACAGGTTTGGAAATCTGGGTTAGATGATTTAGATAAGGCAACTCCCAAAACTTTAGAAGAATCATCATCAATACCATCACTGCCAAATACTACGACAAAATGATGATATTGCATGGAAATAGAAGAATGTAAGCAAATTTCAATTCTTGATGTAGCCAATCGTTTAGGTATCTCCTTTAAACAAGTTTCGAGCAGTGTCTATGAACATCCTGAACACGATTCATTTCGGATTTTTTCAACTACCAATACTTTTAAATGGTTTTCAAGAGATATTCAAGGTGATGTCATTGATTTTGTTCGACTTGTTCAGGGAATTTCCTTTAAAGAAGCTCTAGCCTTTCTTTCTGAAGAACCTTTTCAACAAGAAGCTGTTCAAGAAAAAAGAGAGAGACCATTTTATTATCCTTTAAATAGAATAGAAGATTCTAACTGTAGTCTGGCCAGATATTATTTAACAGAATGTAGAGGAATTTCAGAAGAAATCGTACAAAAGATGATCCAACAAGGTTTAATAGCACAAGCCAGCTGGAAAACAAATGAAACAGTTGAACCTGTTATCGTTTTTAAAAGCTTTAATCATCGTCACAAGCTGCAGGCAGCAAGCCTACAAGGGATTTATAAGAATCATTCTATCCCAAGAGAGAGGTTAAAAACAATTCTAAAAGGAAGCCATGGACATGTTGGAATATCCTTCGACATTGGTAAGCCAAATAGACTGGTCTTTTGTGAATCGTTCATTGATTTGATGAGCTATTACGAGCTGCATCAACAAAATCTATCTGATGTTCGTTTGGTATCTATGGAGGGTTTAAAAAGGTCTGTTGTCGCTTATCAAACTTTACGACTGATAGCTGAAGAAAATCAGAAGGTGGAATTTTTAGATACAGTAATACCTTCAAAATTATTGCCTCTAATCAATACAATTCGTGATACCACCAGCTATTTTGATAATCATCCTGATTTATTGACACTTGCGGTAGATTGTGATGATGCTGGAAAAGATTTTTCTGATAAGTTATCTCAATCAGGATTTCCTATTTTACTGGATTTACCTAATAATGAATCTGGGAAAGAAAAAATAGACTGGAACGATATTCTTCGAGAAAAGAAATCAGATTTACAATTGATGATCGAGACTGCAAAAGAGACCCTGAGGAATCAATCAATAAGACAAACCTCTCAATGTTTAGAATTGTGATAACAAAATCAAGGTGTTTTAGCTAATATTAGAATGAAGGAGGATCGTATATGACCATTATTGAACGCTTAGAAGAAAAGGTCACTAGGCAAGAAAGTAAGGTAGCAAGAGAGACAGAAAAACTCGCTGCTTATAAAGAACAACTGGAAACAGCGATGTTTGCGACGTTCAAAAGGCGTCAAAGCATTAGTCACATGAGTTTTGAAGAAGCTCTTGACCATGCCTTTGGTAAAGAAAGACAATTCGATGATTCTGAATTTAGAAAGGATGAAATGAGTGAATGACAAAAGATTGGAATTTTAATCAACCATTAGAAAGTAAATCAGAAAATCAAGAAGATCCAGATAAAATTGCGGCCTTATTTGGAAATCATCAAGGAGGTAATGATGTAAATTATGAAGCAGCTTTTCAAAAGCGAAAACAAGCACCTGTGACGGAATCAAATCCTAGTTCTAAACCTAAAGTTACAGAGGTTAGAACAGGAAAAGAGACGGATATCACTACAAGTTATCAGCAACATCTTAAAAGGCTGATTGCGGATAACAATAGCGATATTGAAAGTAGTCAAAAGAAAATTGAAGAGCTACATACGTTGATTGACACAAAGAATAAAGATAATAGGAAATTGCAGTCAATTTATGATGCGATTTCCGAATTACACTAAGCAGTCCTGATAGGCTGCTTTTTTTGAGAGGTTATAGATGTTTACAACATTTTTTAAGAAAAATCACGACAATAGTGATGTATTTAAGAAGCTAATTCATAGACTATCTGACATGTCTGTCCAGGATCTTGAAAAAATAGACCGACTGTTAGATATCATTTTCACTCCAGATCAAGGATCAGAACAAGTAAAAACAGAAGCAACTTATAGAGAAGAAACTTTGGACGACACATTAAAGGAAGCAAAGAATCAACTTCATAAGGAACAATTGGAAAAGAATTTAGAGAGATTTAGGAAAAACAGCCAATAATGCACCAAAAATGGTGCATTTGCTTTTTCTAAATGTTATAATGGTGGTATAAAAATAAAAGGAGTTTGCCATGATTGGAAAAAACATAAAATCCTTACGTAAAACACATGACTTAACACAAGACGACTTTGCCCGAATTGTAGGAATTTCTCGAAATAGCTTGAGCCGGTATGAAAATGGAACGAGTTCAGTCTCTACGGAACTAATAGACATCATTTGTCAGAAGTTTAATGTATCTTATGTCGATATTGTAGGAGAAGATAAAATGCTCAATCCTGTTGAAGATTATGAATTGACTTTAAAAATTGAAATTGTGAAAGAAAGAGGAGCTAATCTATTATCACGACTCTATCGTTATCAAGATAGTCAGGGAATTAGCATTGATGATGAATCTAATCCTTGGATTTTAATGAGTGATGATCTATCTGACTTGATTCATACGAATATCTATTTAGTAGAAAATTTTGATGAAATAGAGAGGTATAGCGGCTATTTGGATGGAATTGAACGTATGTTAGAGATATCTGAAAAACGGATGGTAGCCTAATGGAAATCCAAGATTATACTGATAGTGAATTCAAACATGCTCTAGCACGGAATCTTCGTTCTCTGACAAGAGGAAAAAAGTCCAGTAAGAAACCTATAGCGATTTTGCTTGGAGGGCAAAGCGGTGCCGGTAAGACTACAATTCATCGTATTAAACAGAAAGAGTTTCAAGGAAATATTGTTATCGTAGATGGCGATAGTTTTCGTTCTCAGCATCCACACTATTTAGAACTGCAGCAAGAATATGGCAAAGACAGTGTAGAATACACCAAAGATTTTGCAGGAAAAATGGTAGAGTCTTTAGTAACAAAATTGAGTAGTTTGGGATACAATCTTTTGATAGAGGGAACTTTACGAACAGTTGATGTTCCAAAGAAAACAGCACAACTCTTGAAAAATAAGGGATATGAAGTACAATTAGCCTTAATTGCAACAAAGCCTAAGCTATCCTATCTAAGCACTCTTATTCGATACGAAGAACTGTACGCTATCAATCCAAATCAAGCACGCGCAACTCCAAAAGAACATCATGATTTCATTGTAAATCATCTAGTTGATAATACCCGACAGTTGGAAGAACTAGCTATCTTTGAAAGAATTCAAATTTATCAACGAGATAGAAGTTGTGTACATGATTCAAGAGAAGATAAAATTTCAGCAGCAGATATTCTTCAAGAGTTACTGTTTGGGGAGTGGAGTCAGGTAGAGAAAGAGATGCTTAAATCTGGAGAAGAAAGATTTAAAGATTTAACTAATTGAAATAGTTGTTAGAACACAAATTTTAAAATATAGTCTACTTATAACTTTTGTTAGTTGTTTAATTAAGGTGGGCGAAAATTTTTTAGAACCAAAAAACGCATAATCTCAGGTGTTGAAAAACTTGAAATTATGCGTTTTCTTGTGGGAAGATTTACTCCATTTTCTTCAGGAATTGAGATTTTGCCCATCTCTTTTTATTATATTTAAGGATATTTGAAAGATATATTTTAGAAAAACAATTATGGAGTTCTTAAATACAGAATATATTATAAATGCTGATTCAAAGTGAAGTTTTATATGTTTTTTGATTTTGTTGAGCATAAAATCTATTAACTAAATTCGAACTACAAAAATTAATTTTAGATGAACTAAACTGTAGGCTTTGGAAAGTTCTCTTATTCGATTTCAGAATGAATCGCTGATACAGGATTAAAAGAACTAAGTATTTCTTTTTGTTTTGAATGAGATACGTGAGTATAGATTTGTGTGATTGATATAGAACTGTGTCCAAGAATTTGTTGAATGTATCGAATATCTACATCATTATCCAGAAGCATTGTTGCAAAGCTATGTCTAAACATATGCGGTGTAATAGTTCTAGATAAGCTGTTTTGTTCAACGATTCTCTTTAAAACTAAACGTACACTTTGCTCTGACAATGGTTTAAGTGAATGTTTCCCTGGGAACAAGAAATCATTGGATTCATTTCTTGTTTTATTTATATATGTTTCTAATAAATTGAATGTTTTTTGATCTCCTAAAAATAGGATACGTTCTTTCTTACCCTTTCCTATAATATGGAGTGTCTTATTGGAAAGATTAATATCTTTGAGATGAATGTGGCAAAGTTCAGAAATTCTGATGCCTGTTGAAAGCAAAAGTGAAATAATTAGTAGATTTCTTTCAGCGTGTTGTTTTTGATAATCAGTTTTAGATAGAACTACTCTCTGCTCTAAATATAAAAAAATACTTTTCAGAATGTCATACGGAATCGTTTTAGGCAATATTTTTTCAGTTCTAAATTGAAAACGCAATTGATTGAAGGGGTTCTCTTCAATTATGTTCTGGTATTTTAGATAGTTATAAAACACCTTCATACAAGCAATTTTTCTTCTTAATGTATTCGTTTTTATGTTAGATTGTGTCAACTGTTCTATATAGGATTCGACATTATCATAGTCTGAGTTATAAAATTGCATAAGATCATTCTTATAAGCGCGAATCGTGTGCGAACTCAAACGCTTATGAGTTTTGCAATAATCTAAGTAAGTAGAAATAAGTTTATAATCCATAAAAATCTCCTTTATCAATAATCATGCTATTATAAACCTATTTGGGTGCTTTGTATAGCGATAATAAATAGTTATCGGTAGGAGGTTTAAATGTGATTTTTCTATGTTTCAGTA
>CAUOWW010000074.1:0-7584 GCA_963508345.1 uncultured bacterium | reverse complement strand
GCGACTTAGCCTTGCTGGTGGGTGGTAGCAAGGAAAGTTATCAACGGGGTTTAATGGCGGGGTTAATTTTACGTCGTGCATTATTTGGATTTTAAGATAAGATTTAGAGAGTAAAGTTTATCTACAACAATGAATAGCATATATGAAAAATGAAACACAAATAACTACCTTCTTCAATCGTTAATAATCAAAAAAGAGAATAAGATGGAACAAATTAAAAATATGGAAGATAGTTTTCATGTAATGAGTTATGAGGAATTGGCCGATGTAGAAGGAGGCTTGTTGTTTGGTCTAGTAGTAGTTGGAGGAGTCGCAATTGCAGGAACATTTTTATTGGGTGCTGTAGATGGTGCTTCAGGAGCACATGCTAAGCGTCGTGGACGTTAACAGGGAAGGAAGAGCGCTAATGGAACGCATAATAGAAAGTTGGATTACTAGGGTAGAGAATTTTTACAGTTTGCAGTCAATTCCTGTAAAAGTATTAATTTTTATAGTTGGAGTAGTTGGGATTTATGCTTTAGGGACATTAATTTTAGGTCCTATTTATTGGGCAGGCCAGAAGTTTGGCGAAACAATTTACAATTATTTGTTTTAATAAAAAATTCGAATAGATAAGTAAAAGGGAAAAAGAAAGGAGCCTAGTTCATGTTTATATCAACGTTCTACCCATGGTTTACTAAATTATTTTTCAAATAAATTTGATTTAGTTGTTTATTTTCGAATTGTTTTTCGAATAGATAAGTAGAGGAAAAGGAAAGGAGTTTGCTTCGTGTATCTACCAATTTTCTATCCATGGTTTACTAAATTATTTTTCAAATAAATTTAATTTAGTTGTACATTTTCGAAATTTTTTTCGAATAAATAAGTGAGACGAAAAAGGAAGGAGTCTAATTCATGTATCTACCAATTTTTTATCCGTGGTTTGCTAAATTATTTTTCAAATAAATTTAATTTAGTTGTTCATTTTCGAATTATTTTTCGAATAAATAAGTGAGACGAAAAGGAATTCAGTAATTTATCTATTCTGGTTTTTAAAATGGTTTAAGAGCCAGAAATCGTAAACTAAAAAATAGAAATAAAGGAGAAAAAAGATGACAAATTTTGACAAAATGGAACAGAACTTTGTAGCTCTTACAGAAGAAGAGTTGATGAATGTAGATGGGGGAATTGCACCACTAGTAGTTGCGTTTGGAGTAGCTGCGTTTAAAGGTTTTTCTGTAACAGGAGGGGCTATTATACTAGGAGCAGGTCTTTATCAAGTTGGAAAAAATCTAAAATAAAACTTTGGGTAAGTTTTATGAATAGAATGTTAAAAAAAATATATGTAGGATTTGCTTTAACAGCTTACAGCATATTATTAATTTATTCTCTACTTAATTTAGAAAAGGTATCGTTGGAGAGCTGTATTTTGTTAGTAGCATTGACATACTATATTAATAAAAAAGAAATATTTAAATTAAAAGTAAATAAGAACAAGGAGAAGTTAAAATGAATATTTTAGTAAATGATAATCAGTTTACAGCAATGACAGAAAAAGAACTAGCAACAGTTGATGGAGGAGTACTTCCTGCAGCGGTAGTAGCAGTTCCAGTAGGAATCAAGGTTGCGGGGTATGTTGTCGGCAGCTTATCTGCTGCAGGGCTAGTTGCATGGGGTTACTTTAGATAAGACACTTTGGAGAAATCAATGAATTTTTCAAACGAATTTGCGGCTGTTATTATATCAGCTTCAGGAATAGTGGGTTTATTAGTAGGCGTAGCTATTGGATTAGCTAGTATTATTTAAAGAGGGGTATAACATGCAAAATTTGAATCAATTTGAAATCGTAGAGCAAAGTGAATAAGTTGGAGCAGGTTTATTAATTGTTATCAAAGGATCATTACAGTAGCTATAGGGTATTATGCGAATAGACCATAATCTGATTGTAATTAGAGAGGCATTTCTATGTTTTTAAAAAAAGAAGTGATATTATTAGGGGTATTGTTATCGCTACGTATTATTTTTACTATCGTTCAAATTTTAATTGATTATAAAATATTATCTGGACAGTATAGTGTAAATTTTATGGATATTTCAGAAGTATTTACTTATCCAATACTCATTTTAATCATTTACATAGCAATAAAATATAATACAAAGGAGTAATGACGAATATGAACTTAGAACAATTTTATCAATTATCTGACGATGAATTAGTGGGAACAAAAGGTGGTTTTGGTCTTACGGAAGCAGTTGGGATTGCAGGAGTACTGAATGCTGCTGTACAAATTTTTAATGCTGGTTACAAATTTGGTTCAGATTTGGCTCGTCGTGGGCGTTAGATAATGAACAACCGCAACCTTAATCTTAATACATTGTTACCTAAACTAGCCACTATATTTCCTTTATTGGGAATAACTCTCAATCTCGCGCTTCATGTGATTCGTACAGGTTCGTTAGTATCCTTTAATTGGCAATGGACTTTAGTTGGGTTGCTTTTCTCAGCATATTTTGGTATTTTTCGCAAAGATTTGTCAAAAAATAATCAAAACTATAAATGAAGAACATGAATCAAAAGGATTTTGTGTATATGAATGGTAGCGTTTTTCCGACATTCTTGTCAGGTAATTAGGAGTTTCTTATGAAAACATTTTTATTAGGCTTTGCTGAGGGTTATTTTACCGTATCGCTCATAATCTACATCGCAACGTATTTGATTTTGAAAAATCCGATCAATACCCTATTTTATCCAGAAATTTACCCCGTTTTATTTGGGCTCTTTTATCTAGGCTATAAGGTCAATAAAAAGCGAGTAGAGTGAGCAGTTAAGAATGACTTGTTAGTCTGTGCTAAAATGACTAGAGTATAATCTCAGAATGCATCACATTGGAATTTAAAAGGAGTAACTATGAATCGTAATTTAGAACGGTGTTATCTATTCTGACTAGGAATAGATCATACCAGAGGTGGCTTAGAAATAGCAGGGACATTAAAAATTGAATTAACTTTAAATAGGATGTCGTAAAGGTTACTATCAATGATTTATTTGTCCCAAGCTTGCCTAGGGTGACAGTAAAAAATCAATTTCCTTTCATACCATATTTTTAGTAGGTAGGACGTTTGTTCTGCCTATTTTTTTATCTCAAAAGTGCAGTTGAGGTGTTTATTTATATCGTTTGGAGTTTATTTGGAGTTTTACATGTATTTTTGATAAAATAGGTATAGAAATTAGGAGAGTCGAAGAAAAGGAATGAAGAAGGTTTTAAGATATTTTTTAGTATTTGTTTTTCTATTTTTGATGAATATTTTCATCTTTAAGATACTAGCAACTCTGGGATTTCAACTGACAATGAGTGAAAAGAGTTATATTGTACCACCGCTGTTTTCGATTATCGTTTTATATATGATTGACAAAAGAATTAGGAAGAAAAAGAAATAAATATATATTTTAGGTAGGACGTTTGTTCTGCCTATTTTTTATCCCAAAAGTGCATTTGGGAGGTAGATAGGCGCATTTGGGGAGGAAGTCCAGTTTTTGTTTGAGGATTGGGGTAAGATAGGTATTATCAGATGAGTTTATACTCTTCGAAAATCTCTTCAAACCACGTTAATGTCGCCTTGCCGTGTAGATGTTACTGACTTCGTCAGTTCTATCTACAACCTCAAAGCCGTGCTTTGAGCAACCTGCGGCTAGTTTCCTAGTTTGATCTTTGATTTTCATTGGGTATTAGGAAAAGGAGATGAATATGAAATTTGGGAAACGTCACTATCGTCCGCAGGTGGATCAGATGGACTGCGGTGTAGCTTCATTAGCCATGGTTTTTGGCTACTATGGTAGTTATTATTCTTTGGCTCACTTGCGAGAATTGGCCAAGACGACCATGGATGGGACAACGGCTTTGGGCTTGGTCAAGGTGGCAGAGGAGATTGGCTTTGAGACGCGAGCAATCAAGGCGGATATGACGCTCTTTGACTTGCCAGATTTGACTTTTCCTTTTGTTGCCCATGTGCTTAAGGAAGGGAAATTGCTCCACTACTATGTGGTGACTGGGCAGGATAAGGACAGCATTCATATTGCCGATCCAGATCCTGGGGTGAAATTGACCAAACTGCCACGTGAGCGTTTTGCGGAAGAATGGACAGGAGTGACTCTTTTTATGGCACCTAGTCCAGACTATAAGCCTCATAAGGATCAAAAGAATGGTCTGCTCTCTTTTATCCCTATATTAGTGAAGCAGCGTGGCTTGATTGCCAATATCGTTTTGGCAACACTCTTGGTAACCTTGATTAACATTGTGGGTTCTTATTATTTGCAGTCTATCATTGATACCTATGTGCCAGATCAGATGCGTTCGACGCTGGGGATTATTTCTATTGGGTTGGTTATCGTCTATATTCTCCAGCAGGTCTTGTCTTACGCTCAGGAGTATCTCTTACTTGTTTTGGGGCAACGCTTGTCGATTGACGTAATTTTGTCCTATATCAAGCATGTTTTTCACCTACCTATGTCCTTTTTTGCGACACGTAGGACAGGGGAGATCGTGTCTCGTTTCACAGATGCTAACAGTATCATCGATGCGCTGGCTTCGACCATTCTTTCGATTTTCCTAGATGTGTCAACGGTTGTCATTATTTCCCTTGTTTTATTTTCACAAAATACCAATCTCTTTTTCATGACTTTATTGGCGCTGCCTATCTATACAGTGATTATCTTTGCCTTTATGAAGCCGTTTGAAAAGATGAATCGGGATACCATGGAAGCCAATGCGGTTCTGTCTTCTTCTATCATCGAGGACATCAACGGTATTGAGACTATTAAGTCCTTGACCAGTGAAAGTCAGCGTTACCAAAAGATTGACAAGGAATTTGTGGATTATCTGAAAAAATCCTTTACCTATAGTCGGGCAGAAAGTCAGCAAAAGGCTCTGAAAAAAGTTGCCCATCTCTTGCTCAATGTCGGCATTCTCTGGATGGGGGCTGTTCTGGTCATGGATGGCAAGATGAGTTTGGGGCAGTTGATTACCTATAATACCTTGCTTGTTTACTTTACCAATCCTTTGGAAAATATCATCAATCTGCAAACCAAGCTTCAGACAGCGCAGGTTGCCAATAACCGTCTTAACGAGGTCTATCTGGTAGCTTCTGAGTTTGAGGAGAAGAAAACAGTTGAGGATCTGAGCTTGATGAAGGGAGATATGACCTTCAAGCAGGTTTCCTACAAGTATGGCTATGGTCGAGACGTCTTGTCGGATATCAATTTGACTATTCCCCAAGGCTCTAAGGTGGCTTTTGTGGGAATTTCAGGGTCAGGTAAGACGACCTTGGCTAAGATGATGGTGAATTTTTATGATCCAAGTCAGGGAGAGATTAGTCTGGGTGGTGTCAATCTCAATCAGATTGATAAAAAGGCCCTGCGCCAGTATATCAACTATCTGCCTCAACAGCCCTATGTCTTTAACGGAACGATTTTGGAGAATCTTCTTTTGGGAGCCAAGGAGGGGACGACTCAGGAGGACATCTTGCGGGCGGTAGAGTTGGCAGAGATTCGGGAGGACATTGAGCGCATGCCACTGAATTACCAGACAGAATTGACTTCGGATGGGGCAGGAATCTCAGGTGGTCAACGTCAGAGAATTGCTCTGGCGCGTGCTCTCTTGACAGATGCGCCGGTCTTGATTTTGGATGAGGCAACTAGTAGTTTGGATATTTTGACAGAGAAGCGAATTGTCGATAATCTTATGGCTTTAGACAAGACCTTGATTTTCATCGCCCATCGCTTGACCATTGCTGAGCGGACAGAGAAGGTGGTTGTTTTGGATCAGGGCAAGATTGTTGAAGAAGGACATCATGTTGATTTGCTTGCACAGGGTGGATTTTACGCCCATTTGGTCAATAGCTAGAAAGAGGAGAGGATGAAACCAGAATTTTTAGAAAGTGCGGAGTTTTATAATCGTCGTTACCATAATTTTTCCAGTCGGGTGATTGTACCCATGTCGCTTCTGCTCGTGTTTTTGCTTGGCTTTGCAACTTTGGCAGAGAAGGAGATGAGTTTGTCCACTAGAGCTACTGTTGAGCCTAGTCGTATCCTTGCCAATATCCAGTCAACTAGCAGCAATCGCATTCTTGTCAATCATTTGGAAGAAAATAAGCTGGTTAAAAAGGGAGAACTGTTAGTTCAATATCAAGAAGGGGCAGAGGGTGTCCAAGCGGAGTCTTATGCCAGTCAGTTGGACATGCTTAAGGATCAAAAAAAGCAATTGGAGTATTTGCAAAAAAGTCTGCAAGAAGGGGAGAACCACTTTCCAGAGGAGGATAAGTTTGGCTACCAAGCCACCTTTCGCGACTACCTCAGCCAAGCGGCTAGTCTTAGGGCTAGTACATCGCAACAAAATGAGACCATCGCATCTCAGAATGCAGCAGCTAGCCAAACCCAAGCCGAAATCGGCAATCTCATCAGCCAAACAGAAGCTAAAATTCGCGATTACCAGACAGCTAAGTCAGCTATTGAAACAGGTGCTTCCTTGGCCAGTCAGAATCTAGCCTACTCTCTCTACCAGTCCTATAAGTCTCAGGGTGAGGAAAATCCGCAAGCTAAGGCTCAGGCTGTTGCGCAGGTTGAAGCACAGCTTTCTCAGTTAGAATCCAGTCTTGCTACTTACCGTGTCCAGTATGCAGGTTCAGGTACCCAGCAAGCCTATGCGTCAGGCTTAAGCAGTCAATTGGAGTCCCTTAAATCCCAACACTTGGCAAAGGTTAGCCAGGAATTGACCCTTCTAGACCAGAAAATCTTGGAAGCAGAGTCAGGTAAGAAGGTTCAGGGAAATCTTTTAGACAAGGGGAAAATTACGGCAAGTGAGGATGGAGTGCTTCACCTTAATCCTGAGACCAGTGATTCTACCATGGTTGCAGAAGGTGCCCTACTAGCCCAACTCTATCCGTCCTTGGAGAAAGAAGGGAAAGCTAAACTCACAGCCTATCTTAGTTCAAAGGATGTAGCAAGGATCAAGGTCGGTGATTCTGTTCGCTATACGACGACTCATGATGCCAAGAATCAAATTTTCCTAGATTCTACGATTACCAGCATCGATGCGACAGCTACTAAGACCGAGAAAGGGAATTTCTTTAAAATCGAGGCGGAGACTAATCTAACTTCTGATCAGGCTGAAAAACTTCGATATGGGGTGGAAGGTCGTCTACAGATGATTACAGGTAAGAAAAGTTACCTGCGTTATTATTTGGATCAATTCTTGAACAAAGAGTAATGTTCGTGTTTTTAGAGTTATACTCAATGAAAATCAAAGAGCAAACTAGAAAACTAGCCGCAGGCTGTACTTGAGTACGGCAAGGCGACGTTGACGCGGTTTGAATTTGATTTTCGAAGAGTATTAAATGATTTTAAAACTGTGAGAAAGATACTTCTTGCAGTTTTTTCTTTATTATTTTTGAAGTAAATGTGTTATTTATTCGTTTAAATTCTTGTAATTTTAGTTTTTTTATGGTAGAATGTGCTCAAGTAATACGAAAGGCGAACTTTAAAATGTCAAAACAATTGATCTATTCGGGAAAAGCTAAAGATATCTATACAACTGAGGATGAAAATCTTAT
>CAUOWW010000073.1:0-8141 GCA_963508345.1 uncultured bacterium | reverse complement strand
GCTCTGTATTTACATGTAACACTCGTCATGGTGTCTGCCGTCACTGTTATGGTATTAACTTGGCGACTGGTGATGCGGTTGAAGTTGGTGAAGCAGTTGGTACAATCGCTGCCCAATCTATCGGGGAACCTGGTACACAGCTTACAATGCGTACCTTCCACACGGGTGGGGTTGCCTCAAATACCGATATCACTCAGGGTCTTCCTCGTGTCCAAGAAATCTTTGAAGCCCGCAATCCTAAAGGGGAAGCGGTTATCACAGAGGTTAAAGGACAAGTTACAGCTATCGAAGAAGATGCATCAACTCGTACTAAGAAAGTCTTTGTTAAGGGTGAAACTGGCGAAGGTGAATATGTCGTTCCATTTACAGCTCGTATGCGTGTTGAAGTTGGGGACCAAGTAGCGCGTGGTGCTGCTCTGACAGAAGGTTCTATCCAACCAAAACGTCTCCTTGCAGTTCGTGATGTCTTGTCAGTTGAAACTTACCTTCTCGGTGAAGTACAAAAAGTTTACCGTAGCCAAGGGGTAGAAATCGGTGACAAACACATCGAGGTAATGGTTCGTCAAATGATCCGTAAAGTTCGTGTCATGGATCCAGGTGACACAGATCTTCTCATGGGTACCCTCATGGATATCAATGACTTTACAGATGCTAACAAAGATGTCCTTATCGCAGGTGGAGTTCCAGCGACAGGTCGCCCAGTCCTTATGGGAATTACCAAAGCCTCACTTGAAACCAACAGTTTCTTGTCAGCGGCTTCCTTCCAGGAAACAACTCGTGTCCTTACTGACGCGGCTATCCGTGGTAAGAAAGACCATCTCCTTGGACTTAAAGAAAATGTTATCATCGGTAAGATCATCCCAGCAGGTACTGGTATGGCTCGTTACCGCAACCTTGAACCACATGCTATCAACGAAGAAGAATATCTTAATCCTCCAGTAGAGGAAGAAGGAAATGAAGAAACAACAGAAGTAGTTGTGGATACTGCCGTTGAAACTGTGGAAGAAACAGTAGAATAAAAGAGAATGAGAGAGCCTTCGGGTTCTCTTTCTTTTCTGAAAACTTTCTCCATTTTTCCATGAAATGTGGTAAAATAAAAGAAAGAAGCTGACAAAGGAGACGAGTATGGAACAAACATTCTTTATCATTAAACCAGACGGTGTAAAAAGAGGATTAGTGGGTGAGGTGTTGAAACGCATCGAACAACGTGGATTTACAATCGAAAAATTGGAGCTGCGTTCACAGCTTTCAGAAGAGCTGGTTGACCAGCACTATCAGGACTTGGTTGGTCAGAGTTTTTACCCACCGATTCGTGAATTCATGACTTCAGGCCCAGTTCTTGTGGGTATCATTTCTGGTCCCAAAGTAATCGAAACTTGGCGGACTATGATGGGGGCAACTCGTCCAGAAGAAGCTTTATCAGGAACTATTCGAGGTGATTTTGCAAAAGCTGCTGGTAAAAACCAAGCTATTCAAAATGTTGTACATGGTTCAGATTCAGAAGAGTCAGCTAAGCGAGAAATTGCTCTTTGGTTTTAAGAGTGGATTGGCTCAATCAATTGGTTAAAAGCTCATTTGAATAGAAAGTATAGTAAATTAGTTTAAGATATGACGCATAATATCAAATTTTTAAGTCTTTGATATGGTGCGTTTTTTGACTAATAGTCACATAAAAAAGAAAGGACTAACTTCGTCCTTTCTAATTCTTAGCTTTTCTTCAACTTACTACAGTAGATAAACATACTGAATAGCTACTGTCTTGACTCATTTAATTCTTAAAAATTGATAGAGTTGACAAATGGTAGAAAAAAGCCCTTTTTACTAAGTTAAGTATCAACTACAGTTACGATTAGCATTCGTTACTTAACCCACTCACCATTATAGTTTACGTAGTAACCATCTACTGTGGTATTAACAGCTAGAGCACCTGAACCATACGCATAGTACCATTTACCATTGACTTGGAACCAGCCTGTTTTCATATCTCCATTACTTGCATTTAGATAGTACCAAGTTGAGCCTTCCTGATACCAGCCAGTTGCCATTGCTCCTGATGAACGGAGGTAGTACCACTTGTTACCAAGGTTTTGCCAACCTGTTTTCATATCGCCATTTGGCTGGTCTAAATAATACCAAGTGGTACCTTCCTGATACCAGCCAGTTGCCATTGCTCCTGATGAACGGAGGTAGTACCACTTATTGCCAAGTTCCTTCCAACCAGTTTGCATGATACCAGTTTCTGAATCTAGATAGTACCAAGCTGAGTTATCATTGGTCCAGCCACGCACTAGCTCCCCAACCGTTAAACTGTCGATATGAGCATCGAAGCCGCTATCCTTCTGTAAATAATACCAATGTCCTTCGTCAGAAATCCAACCCGTTTTTAAAGTATGATAACTACGCTGATTTTCAAAATAATAGACTCGTTTCTCTGCTGGACTATCATATTGTTCCCCATGATGTTTGTTGGTATTTGTAGCAGTTTTTGCTTCTAAAACTTGCTTGCCAACAAATTCTTGTAGTACCCCATCTTGACCAAAATAATACCATTTTGACATTGGCATAAATTCCAATCTCGTACCATTTGGGTAAGGACCAATGGTACTTCCTTGATATGGAAATGGAATGTATTGCCAACCAACAACCATTTCACCATTATAATCAAAATAATAGGTTTTGCCATCAATCACTCGCCAGGCCGTTTCTTTGATGTCACCCTTCTTGTAGTAGGTTCTACCATTTTCTTGGACAAATTTCCAACCTTCTGAATCAGCATCATCCGCCAATACTGCACTTGTCGCTAGCAAACCAAAGAAAAATACTGTCAGTCCAACTTGCATAGTTTTTTTAAAAAGTTTCATTTATATATACCTCTAATATTAAATTAACACACCAGATGAGGAGAAGTTATAAACCTTACCATTTGTCTATTCTTCTGAACAAACTGTTGATAGGGAATTGTATTACCAAATGCAAGAACACTGAGTAATACAAATATAACTATTTTTTTAATTCCACGATTTCTTCTCATCCTATATTGACCTCCTTTCTTTCTGTTTAATTCTAACACACATATGAAAATCAGTCAAATTTTTATATTAATTTTGACTTTTTTTATATATTATTACACAGAAACATTTTTTGTTGCGGATTTGCTATTTTTAACTAAAAGAAATATAATTAAGTTAAGTAGAAAGGAATAATATTTTTTTATGAATATACTCGCAGAGAAATTCAGATTGAAAAGAAAAGAGTTGAGACTCTCCCAACAAACTCTTGCAGAAGGAATTTGTGAACAAAGCCAGATTAGTAAAATTGAGAGAGGGCATTTCATTCCCTCAGCAGACCTTTTGTTCAAACTCTCACAACGGCTCGAAGTGCCATTAGATTATTTTTTTAATGAACAAATTGAAATTAAATCTAACCTCTCTAATTTCAAGCAATTATCTGCTCGACTATTAGATGACAGAAATTATGATAATTTGGAATATATTTATAGAATAGAGATTGAACGAAGTACTTTTCTAACACTAGAAGACCGAACTTATCTTGAATGGATTAAAGCTATTATTGACTTCTATCAATATGACAGTAAGTGTGAGGCAATTTCTTCATTGGAAAATATATTATTAAAAGTCTCCTCAAATACTCTGATTTATTTAAAGGCATTGAATACTCTATCTAATTTCTATTCCTTAGTGGGTCGTGAACAAGAATATGAGGCAAACTACTCTCATTTGATGGAGTTATATCAGACAAAAAATTTTGAGTATCAAGAGTTTTTATTTGGCTACATCAGAGTTCGTTACAACTACGCTCACTACCTAGTGTCAAAGGAAAAATATAACGAAGCCATCCAAGAAGCTCTTGAGACGATTGAACTCTGTAAACAAAGACAGACAAGCTACCAACTGGCTCCCTTACTTATTCTTGTAGGAAATGCTGGAGCCAAATTTCTAGACAAAGAACAAGTCAAAAATTATTATATAGAAGCAAGAGAGTTATGTAAGATTTATAACAATCCTTTAATGTTGATGAAGATAGAAAATTATTTGAAGGAATTAGATACTGTTTAGTTAATCTTGACATTATAGTTTTTCTGAAACGTTAAATAATCTGTAAGGCTGATAGTGAAATTAATACTATCAGTCTTATTTCAAATTTATATTCTTCCAAAATCTCTTTAAACCACGTCAGTTCTATCTCCAACCTCAAAACAGTGTTTTGAGCGACCTGTGGCTAGCATCCTAGTTTGCTCTTTGATTTTCATTGAGTATTAGTCTCTCATGTTTGTTTAGCGTCTTAAAAAGACATTTGAGAAGATTAGAAACAGTTCTCTTTTTTCTCCTAGTATAATGATTGGTATGAAGGGAGAGAAAAGATGAAATCAATGAGAATCTTATTTTTGTTAGCTTTAATTCAAATCAGTTTGAGTAGCTGTTTCCTATGGAAGGAATGCATCTTGTCCTTTAAACAAAGTACAGCTTTTTTCATCGGAAGTATGGTCTTCGTTTCAGGAATCTGTGCTGGAGTAAATTATCTTTATACCCGTAAGCAAGAAGTCCATAGTGTCCTAGCCAGTAAGAAGTCGGTGAAGCTTTTTTACAGTATGTTACTTTTAATTAATTTGTTAGGAGCTGTTCTTGTCCTGTCAGATAACTTGTTCATCAAAAATACGCTGCAGCAAGAATTAGTTGACTTTTTATTGCCATCCTTCTTTTTCCTATTTGGACTAGATTTGCTGATTTTTTTACCCTTGAAAAAATACATGCGCGATTTGCTTGCTATGCTAGACAGAAAAAAGACAGTGTTGGTGACTATTTTAGCAACACTTCTCTTCTTAAGAAATCCAATGACCATTGTCTCTCTTCTGATTTATATTGGACTGGGTTTGTTTTTTGCAGCCTATCTTGTCCCAAATTCGGTTAAGAAGGAAGTTTCCTTTTATGGTCATATTTTCCGAGATCTTGTATTGGTCATTACTACGCTCATTTTCTTTTAGAGAAATCTTGTTTTTATGGATGTTATGATGGTAATACTATTCGAAAATCTCTTTAAACTACGTCAGCTCTTTGATTTTCATTGAGTATAAGTTTAGCAGGAAAATAGACACAAAAGAAAAGTTTTTGGTATAATAAGAATATGTACACAAAAAATGAAGAAGAGCTGCAAGCCTTAGGTGAACGTTTGGGCTATTTATTAGAAAAGAATGATGTTTTAATTCTAACTGGAGAACTGGGCGCAGGTAAAACGACCTTTACTAAAGGACTTGCAAAAGGATTACAGATTTCTCAGATGATTAAGAGTCCAACTTACACTATCGTAAGAGAGTATGAAGGTCGTCTTCCACTTTACCACCTAGATGTTTATCGTATTGAGGGGGATGCTGATTCTATCGACTTGGATGAGTTTCTCTTTGGTGGTGGAGTGACTGTCATTGAGTGGGGCCATCTTTTAGGTGATGCCTTGCCAGATACTTATTTAGAATTGGAAATTCTGAAAGAAGGAGATAGTCGCAGATTACATTTCCAAGCAAAGGGTTTGCGTGCAGAAGAACTCTTAGAGGAGCTTCAACATGGAGTATGAATTGCTCATTAGGGAAGCAGAAGCTGAAGATGCAGCTGAATTAGTGACGTTTTTAAATCGTGTGAGTTTGGAGACAGATTTTACCAGTCTGGACGGGGAAGGTATTCTATTGACAGATACTGAGATGGAGTTGTTTTTGGATAAACAGGCTCACTCAGAAAATCAAATCACTTTACTTGCCTTACTGAATGATGAAATTGCTGGCCTTGTAAATATCACAGCTGATCAACGTAAGAGAGTTCGTCATATTGGAGATCTCTTTATTGTGATTGGTAAGAAATATTGGAATAATGGGCTGGGAAGTTTCTTGCTTGAAGAAGTCGTAGAATGGGCGCAGGCTAGTGGCATTCTTCGTAGGCTTCAATTAACTGTTCAAACTCGTAATCAAGTTGCAGTTCATCTATATCAAAAGCATGGTTTTGTAATTGAAGGTAGACAAGAGCGCGGTGCGTACATAGAAGAAGGGGACTTTATCGATGTTTACCTGATGGGTAGACTGATAGATTAGTAGAAATATGGTTAAAAAAATTATTGGAATGGTGCTAGCTTTTCTAGCTGTGACAGTTTTGGGTGTGGGTGTCTTTGCTTATACCATTTATCAGCAAGGCACACAAACTTTATCAAAAACATATAAAAAAATTGGGGAAGAAACCAAGGTTATCGAAGCAACTGAACCCATGACTATTCTGTTGATGGGAGTTGATACTGGAAATGTGGAACGTACGGATCAGTGGGCTGGAAATAGTGACAGTATGATTTTGTTGACCGTTAATCCTCACACAAAGAAAACCATGATGTTGAGTTTGGAACGTGATATCCTGACTAAAATTCAGCATAAAGATGGAGGTATTGAAGAAGCGAAGTTAAATGCTGCCTATGCTGGTGGTGGTGCAGAATTAGCTATTTCAACTATTCAAAAGATGATGAATATCCATATTGACCGCTATATTATGGTCAACATGCAAGGCTTGCAGCAATTAGTCGATGCAGTAGGTGGCATTACCGTCAATAACACGCTAGGTTTCCCGATTTCTATCAGTGATCAAGAAGAATTCAACACTATTTCTATTGGTGTTGGAGAACAGACAATAAATGGAGAAGAAGCGCTTGTTTATTCACGCATGCGTTATCAAGACCCAGAAGGAGATTACGGACGTCAGAAGCGTCAGCGTGAAGTCATTCAAAAAGTTGTTGAAAAAGTTCTTAGTTTAAATAGTGTCAGTCACTATCAGTCTATCTTAAAAGCCCTAAGTACTAATATGCAGACTAATATCGATTTATCTGCAAAAAGTATTCCAAGCTTGTTGGGCTACAAAGATTCATTTAAAACCATTGAAACACAACAGTTGAAGGGTGAAGGGGAGATGCTACAAGGCGTTTCTTATCAAATTGTTACAAGAAACCACATGTTGGAAATGCAGAATCTTTTGAGACGTTCTTTGGAACAAGAAGAAGTCACTCAGCTTGAAACAAATGTTGTCTTATTTGAAGATTTATTTGGACGAGTACCTGTTGGTGACGAAGATAATTAACTTTCTTGCTATAAATAAAAAAATCAATCGTGGGAAATTTCCTGCGATTTTTTCAAAAAAATACGAATAGATAGGTAGGAGGAAACATGAACGCAGAAATCATTGCTGTTGGAACAGAGATTTTGACAGGACAGATTGTCAATACCAATGCTCAATTTTTGTCGGAAAAACTAGCAGAAATTGGGGTAGATGTATATTTTCAGACGGCTGTAGGAGACAATGAAGCTCGTCTCTTGTCTTTGCTTGAAATTGCCAGTCAACGTAGCAGTCTGGTGATTTTGACAGGTGGTTTGGGGCCTACTGAGGACGATTTGACCAAACAAACTCTGGCTAAATTTTTAGGGAAAGAATTAGTCTTCGATCCTCAGGCGCAGGAGAAGTTGGATGTCTTTTTTGCCCAGAGACCAGACTATGCTCGAACACCGAATAACGAAAGGCAAGCTCAAATTGTAGAAGGAGCGACTCCACTGCCAAACGAAACAGGGTTGGCTGTAGGAGGAATCTTAGAAGTTGAAGGAGTGACCTACGTCGTTCTTCCAGGTCCACCAAGTGAATTAAAATCCATGGTTTTAAACCAACTTCTACCTAAGTTGATGACAGGGAGCAAGCTGTATTCCCGAGTTCTTCGTTTCTTTGGAATTGGCGAGAGTCAGCTGGTTACGATTTTGGCTGATTTAATTGATAATCAGACCGATCCGACCTTGGCCCCTTATGCTAAGACAGGAGAAGTCACTCTGCGTCTGTCAACAAAAGCTAGCAGTCAAGAAGAAGTAAATCAAACGCTGGATATTTTGGAAAATCAAATCTTGGATCACCAAACTTTTGAAGGTCTTTCTTTGCGAGACCTTTGTTATGGTTATGGGGAAGAGTCCAGTTTAGCTAGCATTGTGGTAGAAGAACTGAAAAAGCAAGGGAAAACTATCACTGCAGCAGAGAGTTTGACGGCAGGACTCTTCCAAGCAACTGTGGCGGATTTTTCGGGTGCTTCAAGTATATTTAAGGGTGGTTTTGTAACCTATAGCT
>CAUOWW010000072.1:0-8565 GCA_963508345.1 uncultured bacterium | reverse complement strand
AGACTCATTTTTAAAAATAGACGTTTGTTCATTTCTTTCTCCCATAATTATGTTATCGATTTCAATAGTATTTTATCAAACTTATTTTAACGATTCAAGAAAATCTTTGACTGTCCCAGCAAACTCTTCTGGTTTATCTTCGTTCAAAACATGAGGACCGTCTGGGATAATCTGAAATTGGGATTCTGATATTAGTTTATGAAGACTTCTCATAGAACTAAGATTTGGTTTATCTTTGCTACCACAAATTAGTAAGGTTGGATAGGGGCAAATCTCTGCTATATCCGTTAAATCAAGTATCTTCAATTCCTCAGAAACTCCGACCATAAGAGCTTTGTTTGCTCCCCGTTTTTCAAAAAAACTTTTTGGAAGTAGTTTAAAAATCATCAACTGGATTTTAAATAAGATATTTCCAGCTAATTTCAGAGGGCAACCTGACAAAACTAAACCTTGAAGATTTGGTAAATCGTAACTGGAAAGTTCTAGTGCCAGGGCAGCACCTAAGGACAATCCAACCAAAATAAAAGGTTCTGTCTCTTGAGCTAGATGCTGATAAACTCGCTCCTTAGCTTGTTGATAGTTGCTAACTCCAGAAGGAAATAACTCGATAGCCTCAGAAGGATAATCTGTCAGTAGATTCCGAACTTCTTTCCAAGACTCTGCTGACTGCCCTAACCCGTGTAAAAATATCAGTTTCATCTAGTTCTCCTCAAGGCTTAACTCATACAAGCCTCTCACTGCATTACAACCGTAAATAGCTTCTGCTTGGGCTAAATCTGCCAATGTCAAGACTTTCTCTTCTATCTGTCCTGTTTCCAGCAAATGCTGACGGTAAATTCCTGGCAAGATTCCAAGTTCGATAGGCGGTGTGTAGAGTTTCCCATCGATTTTCAGAAGCAAATTTCCGATAGAGGTTTCAAGAAGTTCTCCAGACTTATTGTGGTAAATAATCTCTTGCTCCCCTAGGTTCAAATGCGGTCTGTAAGTCGTTTTAAAATAGGTAAAGGCTTGTTGCAAATTAGCTTCCTGAAGACAAAGTTTGGCCTGACAAAAGCTTATACTGAGGGGTGTTAATACTTGGCGATCGACTTCTAACTCTCCAGACTTGCTAAGGCTGATTCGCAAGCGATAGTCTTGGTGAGAATCACAAGCTCGACACTCTTCCTCTATCTTTTGTCTTAAGTCTTCTACATCAAAAGGAAAGGCAAAATATCGACTAGCTTTTCTCAGCCTTTCCAGATGTTGTTCTTCAAACAACAAGTTCTTCTGGCTGATCTTCCCAGTAGTAAACAGCTGAAAACGAGCTTGTTTCCGATAGAGAACAGCCGCCTTTTGATGAACTTCTCGGTATTCAGATTCCCAAGTGCTATCCCATGTAATGCCGCCACCAACTCCATAGATAGCTTTCCCTTTATGCAGTTGAATGGTCCGAATGGCCACATTAAAAATCCGTCGTCCATGTGGAAGCAAGAGACCAATCGTTCCACAGTAGACTCCACGCGGTTGGGGCTCCAAGTTCTTGATGATTTCCATAGTCGCAATTTTCGGAGCTCCCGTTATGGATCCACAAGGAAACAGAGAACGGAAGATTTCAACAAGGTCAACATCCTCTCGCAACCGACTCTTGATGGTCGAAGTCATTTGCCAAACGGTTGAGTACTGCTCTACCTGACACAGACGCTCCACATGCTCACTGCCCACTTCAGAAATACGATTCATATCATTGCGCAAGAGGTCCACAATCATCATATTTTCAGAGCGATTTTTAGGATCCTGCTCCAACCAACTAGCCTGCTCTAAGTCTTCTTGGTCAGTTATGCCACGCTGAGTCGTTCCCTTCATTGGTCGCGTTATCAACTCGCGGCCATTTTGCTCAAAAAAGAGCTCTGGACTCATGGATATCACTGCCATCTCGTCATGTTCAACATAAGCATTGTAGCCCGCCTCCTGCTCTACCACCATACGATTGTAGATGGCAAAAGGATTGGCACTTAAGTCTTGCTTGAGTTGAACGGTGTAGTTGACCTGATAGGTGTCTCCCTGCCGCAAATGATGGTGAATCTGAGCAATCGCCCTTTCATAGTCTGCTGCAGACGTTACTTCCTGCCAATTTGAAGGCAAATCAACATCATCATAAGTCAGAGGAATAGGGGAGGTCTCCACCCTATCGTGAACAGTAAAATAAAGCAAATACTCGTCCAATAAAGGTGTCTTGTGAACTGCTAATTTCTCCTCAAAAGCAGGTGCAGCCTCGTAGCTGACATAGCCCACCACATAGTAGCCCTGCTTTTGGTAGTTTTCCACTTGTGCTAGCAAGCCTGCCACTTCTGCTACATTTCTCGTTTTCAACTCTTTAATCGGCTGGGTAAAGGCGTATCTCTCCCCCAAAGCCCTAAAATCAATCACTGTTTTTCTATGCATATCCTAAGTATAGCATAAAAAGGCAGATCCAGACAAAGCTGATCTACCTTTTTATCATTTTCTTACTATTGATTACACTTAATTATGCTTTAGTAAATAAATCACCAGCAAATCCATCTGATTTCTGTAAGAGTTGTTTGTAAACTTTTTCTTTAAGTGCAACTGTTTGGTTTGAATTACCAGCTTTCAGGTCATTTTCAACCGCTTTGTTGAACAACTCTTGAAGTCCCGCATAGTTTGAGATTTTCTCACCATTGATTTCAATTTCAACAAAACCTTTTTCACCTTTAGCTTTAACTTCCTTGAACCATTCTTTCTTCCACTCTTCTAGTGTATGGAATTTACCACCAGACACTTTCTCAATGATGAAGTCATCACCAAGACCTGGTCTACCAGCTGCTTTAGATTCTTGTTTATACTTGTTAGAAGCATATCCGACAAATCCATCCAAGTATCCGAAGTAACCCCACATACGGAATGTATTATGTTTGAACGAGATAGAACCTACAGCACTTTGACTTGTATTACCACCGTAAATTCCAGCCATCATACTTACAGTTTGATATGCCGTATCAAAACCTTCAGCACGATAATGTTTATTTCCAGGCATATTATGCTTAGTCACGTAATTACCATCTACAAGGTCATCAATGCTTGTCAATTTCTTCTTGTTCTCCGCGTCATTTAGGTCACGAAGTAAATCCCATTGGTGTGGTTGTCCAACTAAACCATTTCGATCAGCTTTTTCACGCCATTTCTTGTCCATCTTCTTGAACCACTTATTGTTATCTCCGTCATTCTTCGCGATAACGGCATCCGCTTCTAAATGGTCGAGCATCATAAGCGCTTCGTTATAGTTCTTCATGTAATGGTCAATTTTAGCTCGACTATCAAGCAAGTTCGGATTGTAGTTATACCATTGGTTTCCATCATTTTTACGCTCATACGCCATATTTAGACCCAATGCGCCATAATCACCATTAGAACTTGTTACCGCAGGCGATTGTAACATACCTTGAGCAAAGGCTTCAACGTCTGTACCTTCACGATGTCCCCAACCACCTAAATAAGCCATACGGTCATTGATATGCGTTGTTTCATGAGTAAAGGCTGATGTACCAAAATCACTAATCATACTTGACCAGATATAGTACACGGCTTCTGAGTTTTGAGGTCTATCAAAGATATACGCATACGCACCCATACCGTTATCACCGTGCCATTTACCTGTAGGTCCGTAGAACTCACGAATTGGAGCATAATCACCATTCTTCGTATGACCCATTCTATCAACCCATCCACCTGGAGCACCATGGTTATCCCAAATTGCTGATGGAACCATGTTTTCAGATTTCAATAACTGATTACGTACATTATCAGCCGCCAAGCGAGACCAGAAGTCTAAGTAGTTGATTTGTTCTTGTGCACGTAAGTCAATTTCTTTCTTGAATGCTTCACGTTCAGCTTCTGTATTCTTACCATATTTCTCAAACGCACTAAATGCTAGTGTATTGTATGTTGAAATCAAGAACATATGAGCTTTCTTTGTAGTCAGAAGTGGCAAGATATATTTGCTATGTTCGCCATTGTTTAAGTTTTCATATAAACGATATTTCTTGTCCGCAAACAATGGATTTGATGATTGTTTCTCAACGACATAGTTTGTATGTGAAACAGCTTTCTTATACCAGGTGTTAATATCAGTTTCGTTTGTGAATAAACGCATATTATAGTTTAATAAACCGTTCAACTCACCAATACCAATCGTTCCACCAATTAGTTCTCGATAAGCTTCTAATGTTCTGTTCCCTTTAATGTTATTTTCTCTAGAACCGATCTTAATCAAGAAATCTAAGATATTTACATTCTTACCATAGAAGTCAGGTTTGAACATCATAAGATCTTTCATTGATTTTTCGTCGTATTTAAATCCATAGTAACGATTTAGATAAGTAAGACCCATCATAATTTTCGCTTTGTTTTCGTCTACTTTCTTAACAAGAGCTTTCATTGCAGCTTCGTCACCATTTAATTGATGGTCTTCGTTTTCGACTAAAGCTTTCACTAATTTATCTAAATTAGCTTTCGTTTCTTCGAAGCTTTCTTCAAGGAATAAGTTACGAATGTAATTGTTCTTATGATTGTCACTATTCTCAGCTGGTTTATTACGTTTGTCCATTAATGCACGCACTTCAGGTGAAATCAATTCGACACTTGCTAATTTTTCTTTCACATCAGCAATTAGTTTGTCACGATTCTTATCCACCATATTTGGTGTGTAAACAATGCCATCTAGACCTGTAATACTATATTCACGAACTTGTGCTACGTTTGAATCCTTAGAAGCAACCGTCATTTCTTCTTTAGTACCATCAGCGTAATGAATCATTATTTTATCAACACTTGATAAGTCAGTCACGAATTGACCATCTTTCATACCAGTTACAGATAATACTTCAGTCGTTAATAATTTAGAACCAGCAGGAATTTTATTTCCTTGATTGATAATCCATTCTTTGTTGTAGAACGGTTGAAGTTTTTCCACATTTCGGTAAGCAAGTTCACGTTCTGCATTATAATCTTGAATCTCTTTATACGTATCAGATTTTGGGAGATTATTATTTAACTTATCTACTAATAATGTTGGAGCTTCAAAATCTTTAGATGTAATATCGAAACTTTCTAATCTTTTATCAGCTTCTTCTTTAGAGATTTCTTTAAGTTTGTCCGCATTTTTTCTTGTCACATTACCAGTAGCTTCCCCAGCTACGCTGACAACTCTACTTAAATAAGGGAATCCAAAGTCATCATCTCCAATATCACCTGAACCATAAAGTTTTTCAGCGTTAGTTACTTTTACATAACTAATAACATCTTCTAAAAATCCGTAGGGCCAGTTTTTAGTAATAACTCCACCTGTCTCTACATTGTTTTTCAAGTTAATTGACCCTTTTGCTACAGCTTTTTTAATATGTCCGTTAGCTCTTACATCCATTGGGTCCATACCCCTATCAAGTGTTGAAACTAAAGCTGAACCACGAGCTCTTTCACCAGTGATTTCTACATCTGTATAAACTTTTTCAATATTTGCTTTTCTTTGGTTGTTAACTAAACCAGAAATACTCCAACCTTTTTTACCTTCTGTGCGAAGTTTTCCGATAACAGAAACATTTTTCATTTTGCTTCCATTATTTAAATTATTAACAACTCCAGCTACATCATTACCACCAACAATACTACCCGTAATTTTAACATTTTCAATTGTCGTATTTGTAGCATCTTTTGCAAGTGTCGCTATTTGATCCGTACCTGGTTTATTTATATTCACGTTAGAGAAAATTAAATCTTTAATTGTAGAATTTTCAATAACATCAAATAATGGATTGCTTAAGTTATGAATAGCAAACCTATTCCCATCAGTACTAGTTAACGTACCTTTAAATTTCTTAGTAATATAAGATTTTCCATTTGGTTTAATATTAGTAGCATTTAAGCTTTGTCCAATTTTATATTCACCTTCTGGGTTATTTTGAATAGCTTCAACCAATTCAGCGAAATCATAGTAAACATTATCCACTTTTGGTTTTGGTTTAGCTATATAATAAACATACTCGTTAGCTAATTTCGAAGAATCTGTATGCTGAACTAAATCAGGCGCAGTTGCAGTAACTTTATATAAAGTTTCCCCATCTTTAACCACTTCTTCTATCTTATCAACAGCAAGTCTTGTCACTTTATTGTCATGAGTTGTTACTCGTAAGTAAAGCGGAGCAACATCTGTTGGCTTTTCAGTTAATAAGCTCTTATCTGTTTCGTTTCCTTCAGCATCTACACTCATTAAGCTGGTTTCTTTGATATTTTTGATTTCAACTTTTTTAAGGTCTAATTGAATTTGTTTATCTTCTAATTTCTCAGTTTCTTCACCTTCTCCACGATCATAAACCATTGTAGTAGATAGGGTGTAACCTTGATAATATTTCAATTTATCTAAAGTAGCGTTTAAATTATTTTCAGATACCGTTACTTCTTTGACAAGTTGTCCATCTTTATCTTTTAACGCTAATTTGATTGATTTGATTTCTACTCCAGCTGGTTTAGTCAATGTATAACTAGCTGTGGCACTCTTCTTCAAGACATCTTTTTCAGTATTAGCCCATTGTAATGTTGGCTTTTCTAACCCTTTTGTGCCTTGCTTAATAATTTTATCTTGAGGTTCTTGGATAACTTTTTCTACTACTGTTGGAGCATCGTTTGTTTTTTCTCCACGAATCGTTTTATAGGTTTCAGTAATTTGTTTCTTACCGTCTACACCTTCTTGAGCAACTTTAGTTGTTCCACGTTTTAAAGTGTCATCATCTTCTGTTTTTGTAGCAAAAGGAATGACTTCTTCTCTTGTTTCAACTGCTGTTCCTTCAACTGGTTTTGTCCCTTTTTTAACGACTTTAGAAACAGCAGGAGTTTTTACTTCTGTTGTTGTAGAAAGGACTTTGTCTGTTTCTACACCTTCCACTGTTTCGTAAGTTGTTTTCGTAACTTGAACTCCTTTAGAACCAGGATTTTCAACTACTTCGTCACCCACATATTTTGTGTCATCCAGAACTACTTCTGTTGTGAAATCTAGTTCACTTTCAGTAGACTTCTCAACTGTACCAGTTGTTACTTTATATTCTGGATTTGCTGATTGCTCTGTAGCTTGGCCTTCTTTTCCTGTTTCTTGTGTTCCCTTAGTTGAAACTGGTTCTTTATACTCTGGTAATTCAGCTTGTGTTAGAGCTTGGCCTTCCTTACCTTCTTCTTGGGTACCCTTCATTTCAACTAGAGCTTCTGGCAATTCGGGGTGTGTTAAAGCTTGACCTTCCTTACCTTCTTCTTGGGTACCTTTAGACTCTACTGTAGCTTCTGGCAATTCGGGGTGTGTTAGAGCTTGGCCTTCCTTACCTTCTTCTTGGGTACCTTTCACTCCTACTTGAGCTTCTGGTAATTCAGGGTGCGTTAAGGCTTGGCCTGCTTTGCCTTCCTCTTGAGTGCCTTTAAACTCTACTGTAGCCTCTGGCAATTCGGGGTGTGTTAAGGATTGACCTGTCTTGTCTTCCTCTTGGGTACCTTTCACTCCTACTTGAGCTTCTGGTAATTCAGGGTGCGTTAAGGCTTGGCCTGCTTTGCCTTCCTCTTGAGTGCCTTTAAACTCTACTGTAGCCTCTGGCAATTCGGAGTGTGTTAAGGATTGACCTGCTTTGCCTTCCTCTTGGGTTCCTTTAGCTACTTGGTGACTTGGTTCAGCAGGTGGGACTGGAGTTGGAGCAGGTTGAACATCTTTCTTAGTTCCGACTGCAATGACTTGCGACACAGGATTTTGAACCACTTGATCTTCGATGACTTCTCTAACTTCTTGACCATTGACCACCGAAACTTTGGTTACAATTCGACGCTGACCCTTTACTCCGGCTGTGACGATACGAGTCTGTCCTTCTGCTAGATTCGTATCTGGGCTTGTGACCGTTTCAAAAGGAATCTCTACCAAGCTCTCTTCCTGTCTAGCCTGAGGCTTCTCAGAAACTGGTTTTGCTTCAACAGCGGGAGCAACTGGAGTCTCTACTACAGGATTCTCAACGATAGTTTCAGGAGTGACAGCAGGTCTTTCTTGAGCTACTTCTGTTTTCTCGATTTCTTTTGAACTTTGCTTTTCTACTGGCAACTGAGACTTCTCAGCTGAAGCTGGTCTTGATGGATGGAGTTCTGCTTCCTTAAAGTATCCGATGTACTCATAACCATCAATGTGGATAATCCCTTCAGCCAAGCCTTCATGTGTAGAGGCTGAAATAGTTTGGTTATATGAAAGCAATTCTTTATTTTCAAATGCGAATGTACCATAAGGAACAAAGGTGCTAGCTCCTAAAGAACCAATCAAGAGGACACCTAGGACTTCTTTACGGCCTT
This sequence comes from uncultured bacterium, assembly GCA_963508345.1. GTDB lineage: Bacteria > Bacillota > Bacilli > Lactobacillales > Streptococcaceae > Streptococcus. Next base: position 207 of record CAUOWW010000072.1, on the reverse strand, counting down.
TTTTGGACACCAAAAAGACTGCTAGAGAAGCCGTTGCCAAGCCAATACCTGCCAAAGCAAGCTCCTTACTTCCTGTGTAAGGAAGTTGTTGACTGTTAGTTGCCTTCTTGCGATAAACTACATAAAGAATATCATCATCTTGAAATTCTGTAGGAACCTCATGATGAATCAGGGCTTTTTCAGACTCGGTCAATTCCTGCTCCGCCA
>CAUOWW010000071.1:0-8951 GCA_963508345.1 uncultured bacterium | reverse complement strand
AAGACAAGACAAGGTCAAATGAAAGATTTGCAGTTGGCGATGTCCAAAGGTTTGTCCCATCTGTTGTTTGAAGTTTAGCCATCAAACCAAGATTATTGGCGATGACCATAAAAAGAAATAAGCATAAGTAAAAGAGTGAGTAATCTTTCATGTAGTGGGAACCAAGGTTAGGTTCTGTAAATCCAATTACAAAATCATAGAGATACTCTAGTACATTTTGTTTACCTTTGGGTTTCAAGGTCATATTACGACTTGCCCAATAGATAAATGCAAAAATCAGAAACACAGACAGCAAAGTCAAGGCTGTCAAAGTTAAATCAAAGGTAACAGGACCAATATTGATGGTTGGATTGATACTTTCTTCCATCTAACATTCTCCCTTCTCCAATTTATATTTCGTTATTTAATAATAAATGAGAAGACAAGAGTTACGAAGAAAGTTCCTTCAATAAAGGCAACCCCTAAAAACATCAAGCTACGAAACTCAGCGATAATATCTGGTTGGCGAGCTACTGATTTCAACAAACCATTCATCAACATACCCTCACCAAGAGACACACCCATACAGGCAAGACATAGACCGAAAAATGTTAAATTCATGACGAATTCTCCTTTTAATTAAAATTTACTTACTTAGTTTAGTCCTAAAAATTGGATTTGTCAACTTTTTTATAACGTTGAAAGCGTTTAATGAAAATTATTTACAATTTCACTATTTTTGAGTCTATTATATAGAAAACTTTGTAAAAAACTTGTAATAAATCCAACTATTATCGAGACCTTTCTGAAAAATACTGAAAAGAGGCTGGGTAAAAAGGCTTGAAAATTAAAAAACTGTATAGTATCAAGTATTGAAAAACTTGATACTATACGGTTTATTATAGGAATATTTACTTCATTTTCTCTTGGAGTTGAGTTTTCGTCTACTTCAAAACTAGATGATTTGCTATTTAAAATAGCGTTCCTTATGATTTTGGCAACCTGGATTAAAGCGAGAAAAACAAAAGGGGCAACTTAAGCTTTCTTTATATTGCTTATATGTTAGTAGTTTTAGACAAACACCACATAAAATAGGCTTATCCTGTGTCAAAGATAAGGGATAGGGCTCAAAAGGGTGATTTTCTAATGAATCATGACACCGATAACAAGCATAGTACTTTTTACAGTCAAAGCATTGTAAAGCAATAATATCCAACTTGCTATGATAATGAATACATCTTGTTTGCTTATCCACTAAGAACCCCTGTGCCTCTGTCATTTACTTTTTCCTTTCTTAAGCTCTGACTGTGACACTGGTTCCATCTTCCTTATAAAGATTGATGAGTCCTTCTTTTAATGCACGAATCATGTCTCCTGCTTGAACAGGTTGAGGCACCTTGATTGTCAAGAGTTCCATTGGATTTGGGGCACGGTCGATTTTATTGCCTTTAGCATCGTGCAAATCTTCAATATAAGTTTCAAAATGACGGAAACCTGGGCCATAAAACTCAACTTGGTCGCCTTCGTTAATAACGTTCCGTTGGCGAATAGTTGCTGTTTGTGTCGCATCATCATAAGAAACTACTTCAGCGACAAACTTATACTCAGGAATTTTACGACGAGCACCAAATAACTGCTCATTTTCAGATGGTGTACCATAGTAGAAACCTGTTGCTAATTCACGTTGGGCAACCTTCCACATCTCGTCCACCAAGTCTTGTTTGATCGCTTCAAACTTTTCAGGACTTTCAAGATAGGCATCCACAGCCGCCTTGTAGCAGTTGGTTACTGTTGATACGTAATGAATAGACTTCATACGCCCTTCAATCTTAAGACTGTCCACACCGTTTTCAATCATATCTGGGATATGGTCAATCATGGACATGTCAACAGCTGACATTGAAAATTCTTCTGGAATTTCGCCTTTCAAGCTCTTGCGTTCTTGACCAAATGGCATATCGTAAAGGTCGTACTTCCAACGACAAGACTGAGAGCATCCACCACGGTTGGCATCACGCATACTCATGTGGTTAGAAAGGGTACAACGACCAGAGTAAGAAATACACATAGCTCCATGGACAAAGGCTTCAATCTCAACATCTGTACGTTTGCGAATTTCAGCTAATTCTTCCATTGAAACCTCACGCGCCAAAACGACACGAGTTAAGCCCAGTTCCTTCCAAAACTCAAGAGTTTCATAGTTAGTCGCACTGGCTTGAGTGGAAAGGTGGATTTCAAGACCTGGTGCTTCTGTTGCTGCAATCATAATCAAGGCTGGGTCAGATACGATAACTGCTGCAATCCCGATATCACGCAGTTTACGGAACCACTCACCAGCCCCCTCTTCATTTCCTTCGTGCATCACCATGTTGGCAGCTACATAGACCTTTGCACCGTACTTGGCCGCAAACTGGACGCCTTCTTCCATTTGTTCAAAGGTAAAGTTACCTGCACGGCTACGAAGACCATAGGCCTGACCACCGATAAAGACAGCATCTGCCCCATACTGAACAGCTACTTTTAGCTTCTCTAAAGTCCCTGCAGGTGATAAAACCTCAGGACGTTTTAATGTTTTTGTCATGTTTTCTCCTATTTGCAATATAAAAGTTTGACGTTTTTCCTTCTCATTTTATAGCAAATAAGTTATAAAATCAAGCCTAGACGGATTGTTTTGACAATTCTAATCTTTTAAGCTGTGCATCATGACTGATAAACTGTCGAAAATTAACCCAGTTTTAACAGATAGTCAAAAAATCTAGAAAAGTAAAAACCAGTATCCAAAGATACTGGCTAGTGAAAATACATAAATGAGCCCTTAAATGACTATTCCCACTCAACGGTTGCAGGTGGTTTACTTGTGATATCGTAGACGATACGGTTAACATGGTCTACTTCGTTTACGATACGTACCGAGATTTTTTGAAGGACTTCCCAAGGAATTTTGGCAAAGTCAGCAGTCATGCCATCGATAGAGGTAATAGCACGGATTGCAATCGTGTAGTCATATGTACGACCGTCACCCATAACACCAACTGAACGAACGCCTGTGTTAACAGTAAAGTATTGCCAGATGTCACGGTCAAGGCCAGCTTTAGCAATTTCTTCACGGAGGATAGCGTCTGACTCACGAACTGTTTCTAGCTTTTCTTCAGTGATTTCACCCATAACACGGATAGCAAGACCTGGTCCTGGGAATGGTTGGCGCCATACGATATGGTCTGGCATACCAAGCTCTGTACCAAGGGCACGAACTTCGTCTTTATAAAGAGTGTTGAGTGGTTCAATCAATTCAAACTGCATGTCTTCTGGAAGACCACCCACGTTGTGGTGTGACTTGATAGTCTGAGCAGTATCCGTACCAGACTCAATTACGTCTGTATACAAGGTACCTTGAGCAAGGAATTTCACATCTTTGAGCTTACTTGCTTCGTCATCAAAGACATAGACAAATTCGTTACCGATGATTTTACGTTTTTGTTCTGGGTCAGAAACGCCAGCAAGTTTGTCAAGGAAACGTTTAGCAGCATCTGCTTTGACAATATTCAAACCAAACTTACCACCAAGCATGTCCATAACTTGGTCCGCTTCTCCTTTACGAAGAAGACCATGATCCACGAAGATACAGATTAATTGATCGCCAATAGCCTTTTGGAGAAGAACTCCAACGACAGATGAGTCAACTCCACCTGATAAACCAAGAAGGACACGTTTATCACCGACAGTCTCACGGATTTTTTGGATCTGCATGTCGATGAAGTTATCCATTGACCAGTCTCCTTTAGCTTTACAGATGTTAAGGGCAAAGTTACGAAGGATGTCATTACCGTATACAGAATGACGAACTTCTGGGTGGAATTGGATACCGTAAATGTGTTTATCTGGGTTTTCGATGGCTGCGTATGGGCAGTCAGCTGATGTACCTGTACGAACAAAGTCAGCAGGAATTTCAGTAACCGCATCACCATGGCTCATCAAAACAGTCTGTTCATCAGGTGTTGATTCAAAAAGAGCTGATGGTGTGTGTGTAAGAGTTGATTGACCGTATTCACGATTTCCAGCGTCACCTGCAGGGACAACTTTTCCTCCAAGTTTATGGGTCAACAACTGCATACCGTAACAAATTCCCAAAATAGGAATTCCGAGTTCGAAGATTTCTGGGTCAATATCGAATGAACCATCTTCATATACAGAGTTTGGACCACCTGAAAGGATGATTCCTACAGGATTGATTTCACGAACTTCAGCAGCTGAAATTTTATGGCTCTTTAGTTCTGAAAAAACACCAATCTCACGGATACGGCGTGAAATCAGCTGGTTGTATTGGCTACCATAGTCCAGTACGATGATTTTTTCGACATCTTGCAAATCAGTTGAAATGTTGCTCATCTTTTTCCTTTCTCAAAAGAAATATCTTTTTCCAATATTCTATCACAAATAAGGGCGAATTACCAACTAAACAAGGCGAAGTTTGACTTTTTCTAGTTTATTAGGGTACAATAGAGAAAAGATAGAAATGAAGTGAAAACATGCTACCAGCTTATATGAAAATCCATGATCAGATTAAAAAGGATATTGACGAGCACCGTTGGGCTATTGGGGAGAGACTTCCCAGTGAAAGAGATTTAGCAGAGCAGTTTGAGGTCAGTCGTATGACCCTTCGCCAAGCTGTATCTCTATTAGTCGAAGAAGGCGTTTTAGAGCGTCGTGTAGGAAGTGGCACCTTTGTTTCCAGTACTCGAGTACAAGAAAAGATGCGAGGGACAACCAGTTTTACTGAAATTGTTAAGTCTCAAGGCAAAATTCCCTCTAGCCAGCTCATTTCTTACAGAAAAACCATTCCCAATGAGCAAGAAGTTGCTAAGTTAGGAATTTCTCCAACCGAAAACATTATCCGAATGGAACGTGTTCGCTATGCCGACAATGTTCCTCTGGTTTATGAAGTTGCTTCTATTCCTGAAAAATTCATTAAGAACTTTAAAAAAGAAGAAATCACCAGTCACTTCTTCCAGACCCTGCAAAAATATGGCTACCGTATCGGTAAATCACAGCAGACTATTTATGCTCGTCTCGCTAAGGAAAAAATTGCCCACTACTTAGAGGTTGAAAAAGGACACGCTATTCTTGGGCTGACTCAGGTTTCTTACCTAGAAGATGGGACAGCTTTTGAATACGTAAAAAGTCAGTATGTAGGCGAACGTTTTGAATTTTATCTTGAAAACAATTAATACTCTTCGAAAATCTCTTCAAAACGTGTCAACGTCGCCTTGCCGTAGGTATGGTTACTGACTTCGTCAGTTCTATCCACAACCTCAAAACAGTGTTTTGAGCTGACTTCGTCAGCTCTATCTACAACCTTAAAGCAGTGCTTTGAGTAACCTGCGGCTAGTTTCCTATTTTGCTCTTTGATTTTCATTGAGTATAAAATACTACGCAAAAACTCTCTGTCACGGACAAAGAGTCTTTTTTATTTTTCTAAGAGTAAATCTTTCAAAGAAATCAGAGTTACAGCAAACAATATCATTGCCATACCAAGAAAATCAATGGGATAAAATTGTTCATTCATTATTAAGAAGGCAAAGAAAACCGCCGATATTGGCTCAATCGAAGCCAATAAACTTGACTTAACCAGTCCTATCAGACTGGTTCCCTTTAAGAAGGCTGTATAGGCGAAGACAGTTCCAATAAGGATAATCCCTGCAAACGCAAGGAGAAAATCAAGACTGGTTGGGATAGCAGTCTGTAGAACTCCTGTAAAAGGAAGGGCGACTAAACCAGATATGACCATTCCCACACCAATGACCAAACTGCTCCCCCACTTCTTAATCAAGGCTATGGGCAAAATGATATAAAGTGCGTAAGTCAGAGCAGAAAAGAGACCCCAGAACAGACCAGAAGGTGTAATGGATAACTGGTCCAACTGCCCATGAGTGGCGATCAGGAAGGTCCCTCCAATGGCTAATATGATGGAAATAATCTCTCCAAGCGTCGGCGCCACCTTATCCTTGATACAGCTATAAATTAAAATTCCGACAGGGCAAACATACTGAAGCACCGTCGCGGTTCCTGCATTAGTTTCCTGAATAGCAGTTAGATAGGCAAATTGATTGAGGAAGAGGCCAATTAGAGCAAAAATAAGAAGAGACAGCAAACTTTTTCTATCCTTTAAAAAGGTCAGCATTCTATCCTTTGCAGTAGCATAAGCCAAGAGCATGAGAATTCCACCAGCGATTAAAAGACGCAAGTTGGTCAAAACCAGAGCCGAAATTCCGTGTGCCATCAGGTATTGGCCACTCGTTCCTGACAAGCCCCAAGCAATACCAGCCACAACTGTTAATAGAGTCCCTTTTAAACTGTTTGACATGGCTCTCCTTACTATTCTTTACGAATCAAGTCCATCACTTGATTGCGGTCTACAATCCATTGAGCTCTCTCATCCTTTTCATAGGTACGATTCGATAGGAAAATAGCCGCTTCTTGCTTCTGACGATTCCACATGATAAAGGTACCTGTATAGCCCGTATGGTCTAGCCAATCTCCTTCCAAATTCCATGCCAAAGAACGTTCCTTGTCATCCAAAGGAGAAAAATTTTGACTCAAATCTCTTGCAAAATCATCTGCTAAATAGTGTTCTAAAAAGATTTGTAAATCCTTTACAGTCGAAAACAAACCAGCACTACCAGCATGTCTGCCCAGGAGACGAGCCTTGGGATCATGTACCAGACCTGCCTCGACACCTCTAACTGTTGGAACAGCAAGTTCAACAGGCCCAAACTGGGTTTCATTCATTCCCCAAGGATTAAAAACTTGTTCTTGTAAAATCACATCCAAGTCTTGATTAAAGATTCTTTCCAAGATAAAACCTAACAGCAAAAAATGGACATCCGAATAAAGAAAGGCTGGCTGACTTCGTCTCTTGAGATGAAACATCGTTTCCTTTAATTCTGAAGCTGTTAAAAGATCACGATTGGGAATAAAAGGATCAAGATCTGTAACATGGGTTAAGAGCTGGCGAATAGTGATGTCTGGATAATCACTCTCAGGTAAAAAATCGGTTACTGGTCTGTCAATATCTAATTGACCTTTTTCCCACAAGAAGGTACAAACAGTACCAACCCCAACAACCTTACTGACACTAGCTAGGTCGTAAACTAGTCCTGCCTCAGTCTCCAAGCCATGTTCTGGGTCACTCTGGCCTACATAGATCTCCGTCCATTGATGGTCCTTAAAATACGCAAAAGAGGCTCCGGGATAAATCCCTGCCTCGATTTGTTCTTCTATTTTTTTAATAATCTTGGTCCACTTCATACTTCTTCAAACCACAATTCAACATTATTTCTATCTTTACCAAGGAAGAATTTTTCAGACTTAGGAATAAAATATTCTGTAGAATCAAACTTCTGGCGAAGACTTGCTATGTCTAATTCATTGACCAAGAACTTGAGCATAGATAAGTCCCAGGTAACCGTATTGTCTACAGTCAAATCCTGCCCCTGTGCTGGGATAAAATCAAGTGATGTCCCAACTTCAGATACTTCCAAGAAACTTTCAATATCAGTTGGAAGATGTAATTCCATAGAAATCTCAAATTTACTCAAAGAAATTGATTCCAAATCTGTTTGAAATTCAGGCTTTTCTTCTACTTCTACTAGACTTGCTCTGTCATCTTCTGCGTGAATCAAAATCAAATCATCTTCTGGAGAGTAAATTTCAAAAGCGTAGCCATTTTGACCTTTATATAATCGATGGATCGAATCTGTTTTAGATAAGAGTCCTTCGATTTCCAAGGGATTTTCCACCTTGATAACCAATCTAGCTAGTTTTTTTCTTCCCTCTACCTTACGAGTACGCATGCTGGGAGCTTCTTCTAAAACCAGTTTTTCAAGACCTGTTTGGTCCCCTAGTGATAGGAAGGCTGACTCTTCTAACAAGGCTTTCATACCAAGGGTTTCAATATAAAATGTTTCATTTAATTTTCTATTATTAACTTTTAAAGTAGGAATAATCCGTACAATTTGATTTACATTCATAAATTCCTCCAACTCTTTTATTTTAAAGGATTTTAGAATTTTTTACAAGATATTATGCTCACATTTACCGATTTTTCGTAAAATTTCATCTAAAAAACCGAGGCTTTCCTCGGTTTCAATTTCTTATAGATAAAGGAATTTAAAGATAGCTACCGCCGCAATTGCTGCTGCGATAGGTGCTACTACTGGTACCCAAGAATACCACCATTTTGAATCTCCTTTGTGCTCACCGAGAACTGATTTTGGAAGAAAAGCATGAAGGAGACGTGGTCCCAAGTCACGGGCTGGGTTCAAGGCAGGTCCTGTAGGTCCACCAAGTGATGTTACCAAGGCTATAACAAGGAATCCAAGTGCCAAGTGAGCAATTCCAAGACCAGATGTCATAAATGGTGCTACTTGTTCTTTAGCTTGGTCAAGTGCTGCTGTTACTTGTTCTTGAGGAATGGTTTGACCTTGAGTAGTTGCTTGAGCAACTTGAGCATTAATAGCCGCTTGTGCTTTTGATACTAGTTCAGCACCAAAGAAGTTTTTAGTCAATCCAAGGGCTGCAAAGAACAGAACAAATGAACCAACAAACTCGTTTACAAGACCATTAATAGTTGCTGCAAAGCGTGATTCTTTTGTACCATTATCCAAACTTGAAATTGTTGAGAAAGTACCCAAGATGTTGTTTGGATTTTCAGTTTTCAAGTAGTATGGGCGGTGTGTTACCACAACCAAAGTTTGACCAAAGATAGCACCCAAAACTTGTGCAAGGATATAAGGCGCTACTTGTGCCCAAGGGAAGAGACCGCTTACTGCAAGTCCAAGAGTGAAGGCTGGGTTGATGTGGTTTCCAGATACGTTACCAAACATCAAAGCAGGAATCATAACCCCCATACCATAACCAACAGCGATAACGATCCAGCCACTTTGGTGACCTTTCGTACCTTTAAGTTCAACGTT
>CAUOWW010000070.1:0-9079 GCA_963508345.1 uncultured bacterium | reverse complement strand
AGGGCATTTTGAGGGCTTTTAAGTTATCATTTTCCGCCTTGTATTCTTCTAGCAATTTTTTATCTTGCAAGGCTAATCGTTGTTACTGGTTTAACAAATTAGTTAGTTTTTCTATTTGTTGGTCTTTGGTACTTATTTGTTGGTCTTTGGATTTATTTATCAGTCTATTGGTGCCAATCGTCCCTATCGTGATTCAATCACAGATGCGACCAATGGGGGAGGGCAAATTCTCATGACAGCTGTTTACCGTGAACAGTGGATATTCTGGGCTGCTACTAATGTCTTTTCAATCTATCTCTGGTGGGGAGAAAGCCTGCAAATCCAAGGGAAATACTTGATTTATCTCATTAACAGTCTAGTTGGTTGGTACCAGTGGAGCAAGGCAGCTAAGCAGAATACGGATTTATCTAACTAGGAAAAGATATTTTAGGTTTTGGGATAAAACAGATAGAGTTGATAATCAAGGATTTATATTATGAAAAAGAGGATTGGCGGATCCTCTTTTCTTGTTGAAAAGATAAAAAACTTACTAGCCTAGAAATAAGGTAACTGAGTTCTACTCTGTATTCAATTTTTAGGAATGAGAAAGTCTAGATAAAACTGGACAACTTCCTGTTCTGTGAAGTCTTGCCCTTTTTTGAGCCACCAGATCAATGTCTCGGTGAAGTTTGTTACGACCAAGTGTTGGAGGTAAGAAGTAGGCAGATTAGGGTGGGCTTCTTTTAAATTATCAGCTAGCACGGAATAGACATGGTGTTCTAGCTCTTTATGGAGTTGACGGAGGAAGTAGTCATTTTTGGAAAATAGCAGACTGGTGATATGGTCTTGGTTTTTCTGAAAATGGAGAAAGAGGTGGGCGAGATAAACCTCGGTTGAAACAGGTTCCTCTCTTTCAAATAGGTGATGGAAGAGGTATCGGCAAAGCTCGTCTAGCAGTAGTTCCTTACTCTCATAGTGACAGTAAAAGGTGGAGCGTCCCACATCTGCGAGGTCAATGATATCCTGAACTGTAGTGGATTCGTAGCCCTTATCGTTCAAAAGTTGTAGAAAAGCTTGATAGATGGCTTTTTTGGTTTTGCTGATACGGCGGTCAATGTTCGTCATATGGACACTTGAGGCAAATTGTTCAGAACTGAATAAAGCTGACCTTTTGCTTCTATCCTTTCTTTGAGTTTTAGTGGATAATGATAATGAACAAGGTGTTCATAAATCTATTATAACAAAGAAGTGAGGAAGATGAAGGCAAAGTATACTGTTTGGGTAGCTTTTTTCTTAAATTTGAGCTATGCTATTGTTGAGTTTATCGCAGGAGGAATCTTTGGTTCGAGTGCTGTTCTTGCTGATTCTATCCATGACTTGGGAGATGCTATAGCTATTGGCATATCGGCCTTTTTAGAAACAATCTCAAATAGAGAAGAAGATAGGCGGTACACTTTGGGGTACAAGCGATTTAGTCTTTTAGGGGCTCTTGTGACTTCTGTGATTCTTATCATAGGATCCATCCTAGTGATTTTGGAAAATATAACTAAAATTTTTAATCCACAGCCTGTTAATGATGAAGGTATTCTATGGCTAGGGATCATTGCAGTCAGTACCAATGTGCTAGCTAGCCTAGTAGTTCGTAAGGGAAAGACAAAGAACGAGTCAATTCTTAGCCTGCATTTTTTGGAAGATACTCTGGGTTGGTTGGCTGTCATTCTAATGGCGATTATTCTCCGATTTACAGATTGGTATATACTTGATTCGCTCTTATCGCTTGTCATTTCCATCTTCATTCTAACAAAAGCCCTTCCTCGCTTTTGGAGCGCACTCAAGATTTTCTTAGAAGCTGTGCCAGAAGGAGCAGAGGCAGGTAATTTGGAGAAGGATTTGGAGACTCTGACCAATGTCAAAAGTGTTAATCAACTTAGTATTTGGTCCATGGATGGTCTGGAAAATAATGCTATTATCCATCTCTGTTTAGAAGATTGGGAGCAGATGACGGAAACAAAGAATCAAGTACGTCAACTCCTAGAAGAAAGAGGGATTCAGAATATTACTATCGAAGTGGACACCAGTCAAAGCGATCATGCGCAACATAAGCGAAAGGTAATAGCCTTAGAGCAGTCCCATGGGCATCAACATTAGAAAAAGAGGCTGGGACAAAACTCAATTTCAAGAGAAAATGAAATAAATATTCCTAGAATAAAACGCATAGTATCAAGAATTTCAATACATGATACTATGCGTTTTATTATGTGAGTACGGTGGGACTCAATGAAGCCACAATTAAGAAATATATTAAAGATTAAAGAAATTATCCAGTGGATGATTTCTTCACGAGTATGAAAATTTGAAAACGAGTAAAGCATGATATAGCACTAGATAGATTGAGTGTAAAAGAATATGAGGATCCCTTTAGGGATAGTGGTAAGTAATACTAAAGCCTCTTTAAGAGGCAAGTGACGAGTCAAGAGCAATAAGGCTTGAACAACGTGAAAGCCAGCGTCTTTAGGCGCTGGCTGGTAATTTGGGCTTATAGCCCTGGTACAAACCACCCGTTTGACGGATGGACATGATTTTAAATTATAATTAAAAGATTACGACTTTTATTAAATAGAATTTAGTGATATTTTAGAAGATTTTTTTCGAAACAATGAAACTATTATCTCAAACTAGAAATGTTTGGAATATTATTGGTGTATAGTTTGGATATATAATTCATTAGATGATTGCGTTTTCAAAAATATTGTCTTTTGTTGTGTTATTTCTTGACAATTCAAATTATAAAATATATTATAAAGATAATGACAGCGGTGTCATTTTATCAATTTTAAGAAAAGTAATAATAAATTGTAAATAAATAAAAATATTGGAGGTCTTTATGAAACATATTTTTCATAATGAAGTATTTAGCATTCGTAAATTAAAAGTTGGGACATGTTCAGTTTTATTGGCTATTTCAATTTTGGGAAGCAATGGTATTTTAGCGGATGAAATTGGTACTAATACATCACAAATTGATACAAAAGAAATTTCTAATGTAACTACCAATGATTCGAGTTATTCACAAAATCTTAATAAGAATATTTCTACTGAAAATATTGATACAAATTCATCTACTATTAATTTAGTTACTTCATCAAATGTTGATAGTAATGTGATTAGTGATATAAATCGTTCTAATTCACAAATAGATAGTAAATCGGTTGACAATCAAGATAAAACTACAACTCAAATTAAGAGTAATAAAAAAGATGATATAAGTGATAATACAAATAAAAAAGATATCCAAAAAACTGCTTTAAATGTAAAAGATTATGGAGCAATAGGTGACGGGGTTAATGATGATCGTCAAGCAATTCAAGATACAATAGATGCTGCAGCTAAAGGACTAGGTGGAGGAAATGTATATTTTCCTGAAGGAACTTATTTAGTAAAAGAAATTGTTTTTTTAAAGAGTCATACACACTTAGAATTGAATGAGAAAGCTACCATTCTAAATGGTATAAATATTAAGAATCACCCTTCCATTGTTTTTATGACAGGTTTATTTACGGATGATGGTGCGCAAGTAGAATGGGGCCCAACAGAAGATATTAGTTATTCTGGTGGTACTATTGATATGAACGGTGCTTTGAATGAAGAAGGAACTAAAGCAAAAAATCTACCACTTATAAATTCTTCAGGTGCATTTGCTATTGGGAATTCAAATAACGTAACTATAAAAAATGTAACATTCAAGGATAGTTATCAAGGGCATGCTATTCAAATTGCAGGTTCGAAAAATGTATTAGTCGATAATTCTCGTTTTCTTGGTCAAGCTTTACCTAAAACTATGAAAGATGGGCAAATTATAAGTAAGGAGAGTATTCAGATTGAACCATTGACTAGAAAAGGTTTTCCTTATGCTTTGAATGATGATGGGAAAAAATCTGAAAATGTTACTATTCAAAATTCATATTTTGGTAAAAGTGATAAATCTGGAGAATTAGTAACAGCAATTGGTACACACTATCAAACATTGTCGACACAGAACCCCTCTAATATTAAAATTTTAAATAATCATTTTGATAACATGATGTATTCTGGTGTACGTTTTACAGGATTTACTGATATTTTAATTAAAGGAAATAGATTTGATAAGAAAGTAAAAGGAGAAAGTGTACATTATAGAGAAAATGGTGCAGCCTTAATAAATGCTTTTAGTTATAAAAATGTAAAAGATGAACTTGACTTAAATAAGAAAGTCGTTATTACTGAAAATACATTTTATATTTCTGATCCTAAAACAAAGGCTATTAGAGTAGCAAAAGATAGTGCAGAATATTTAGGAAAAGTATCAGATATTACTGTAACAAAAAATGTAATTAATAATAATTCTAAGGAAACAGAACAACCAAATATTGAATTATTACGAGTTAGTGATAATTCAGTAGTCTCAGAGAATAGTATATTCGGTGGTAAAGAAGGAATTGTTATTGAGGATTCAAAGGGTAAAATAACAGTTTTAAATAACCAATTTTATAATTTATCCGGTAAGTATATATCATTCATCAAATCTAATGCAAATGGGAAAGAACCTGTTATACGTGAAAGCGATGGTAATTTCAATATTGTAACGGAGAATGGGCTTTACAAAATTGTAACAAACAATTTAAGTGATAAAAACGAAAAAGAAAAAAATAAAGAGGAAAAATTTAAAACAAGTTCATATGAGCATGAAAAACAATCTCATTCAAACAATGTAATTGATAGTAACCAGAAGAACGGAGAGTTTAACTCAAGTAAAGATAATAGACAAATTAATGACAAGATCAACAATAAACAAGATAATAAGACAGAAGAAATAAACTATAAAATAGTTGGAGATGACAGAGAAACTGAAAATCATATTAATAAATCTAAAGAAATAGTAGATGTAAAACAAAAATTACCAAAGACTGGTTCGAACAAGATTATGGAACTATTCTTAACAGTGACAGGGATTGGTTTACTTTTGACACTTAAAGGGTTGAAGTATTATGGTAAAGATAAATAAAATTTGTTCGATACAAGGAAGTTCCGTAGAAAATGAGGATACTGTAGGTTCACAAAATCAGTATTTTTGGATTATTGATGGAGCTACAGATTTATATAATTCTAAAGAGGAGATAGGTTATTCAGTCTCAGAAGTTGTACATATTTTATCAGAAAGTTTGTCGGTTAATTGTAAAGAATCAAAAACTCTTAAACAAATATTTGAAACTGCTTTACTCGAGGTTAAAGATGAAATCGGTTTAAACTCATATGAATTAACAGAGTATTATCGCTTACCAACATTTGCTTTTATATTTGCTAAACTTTCAGAAAAAAAGTTGGAGTATATGATGCTAGGAGACTGCGTCATGTTAGTAAACGAAATGGAAATAACTGATCATAGAGTAGATAACTTATTTGAAAAAGGGAAAAATGAGATAAAAGATTCAATTGGTACAAATAGTGTTTTAAATAAAAAAATAATTTTACAAAAAATCAGAAAATTATCTAATCAACCGAGTGGGTACTGGATAGGTTCGTTGGATGAGAGGTTTTTAGACCATGCTATTATTAATCAAATAGATGTTACTAGTGAACAAATTGTTTTAATGAGCGATGGCTTTTATGAATTCTATCAAAATAATCAAAATAAAACTTTTGAAGAGTTAATTAAGATGAGATTTAATTCTTCTGCTATTGATCCAATCTATGGAAAGAAGGATGATGCAAGTATTCTAGTTATTGATGTTTGATATATTGTTTAAAATATTAATTGTTACTATATAAACTTTGTTAAGAAGAGGTACCTAAATGTTAAGGTTATATTTAGAAAATGAAATTATAGAATTATCAAATAATTTAGAGACCATTTGGGTATCTGTGCTTGATAAATATGAGAAGTCATTTGAATATTTATCAAATGAAGAACGAGTAGAATTGATTAAAGAAGATTTAATCATAAATGAGTCAGTTCTAAATATTGATAAAAAAGGATTTGAGTTAATTTGTTTACAACATCCTGTTTCATATGACTTAAGAAGAATTATTAGTGTAATAAAAATATCAACTGACATTGAACGTATTGGGGATAGAATTGTTGAAATTTTAAAAAATCTACAGATTATTCAAAATAATGAAAATTTGAAGAAAATTATTTCAGAAATAAAAATACTTCATGAAGTTATCGGACTGCATATGAATAGGGCTATATCTTGTTATAGAGAGGAACAATCTGGATGTTTAGATATGGTTGTTATACAAAAACAGAATGAGATAGAAGAGCTTAGTATAAATATGGAAAAGAAAATAATGAATTACATATTTGAAGATGATGTGAACGTTTCTGAAGTAATTGGTGCTTTAGATATAATTCATCACCTTGATAAAATTGCTCATACTACGCAATCAATTTATAAATGGATAATGTATAGAAAATATGGGAACATAAATTAGAAAGAAAAATATATGAAAACAATTATTGATAATTTTGTTGATAGAGTAATTGAATACGGAATGTATAATGAAATTGACAAAATATATGTTAAAAATAGAGTATTAGCGTTAGTAGGTGAAGAGGGAACGGATCGCATTTCCGATGAAAATGACCTGAAACAAATAAAAGATTACTTAGTTGAAATCGCCTTAAAAAACGGTAAAATTAAAGATTTAATCGAGGAAAAGGAATGTTTAGGAGCAGAGTTAATGAATTTCATAGTTCCTTTACCTAGTCGATTAAATGATATTTTTGGGAGTTCATATGATATATCACCTCAAGAAGCAGTTGAAGAGTTTTATAAGTTAAGTAAAGATAGTGATTATATTAAAACTTCTGCTATTGCTAAAAATATTGAGTTTCGAGCATCAACTAAATACGGAGAGCTAGAGATTACGATAAATTTGTCAAAACCCGAAAAAGATCCAAAAACAATTGCTGCTGAAAAATTAGTAAAAGCAACTAATTATCCCAAATGTTTACTATGTATGGAAAATGAAGGATATCAGGGGCGAATAAATTATCCAGCACGTTCGAATCATAGAATTATTCGGTTGAAACTTGGTGACGAAGTATGGGGATTCCAGTATTCTCCCTACTCATACTTTAATGAGCATGCGATATTTTTGAATAGTCAACATGTACCAATGGCTATTACCTCTAAAACATTTGAACAATTATTGGAGATTGTTGATATTTTGCCAGGATATTTTGCTGGTTCAAATTCTGATCTTCCTATCTCAGGAGGCTCCATTCTTAGTCATAACCACTACCAGGGAGGGAAACATATTTTCCCAATGGAAAAAGCAAAATTTGAGAGTGAATTTCGTTTTAAAGACTTTGAGGATGTTAATGCTGGTATTGTAAAATGGCCAATGTCAGTAATTAGGTTACAAAGTGAAAATAAAAATCGCTTGTTAGATTTAGCTACTAAAATTTTAAATAAGTGGAGAGAATATTCAGATTTAGAAGTAGACATCATTGCTATGACTGAAGATGTCCCACACCATACGGTGACTTCTATTGCTCGTAAAGTGGACGGGAAATATGAATTAGATATTGTTCTAAGAGATAATCATACTACTGAACAATACCCAGATGGTGTTTTCCATCCTCATCAAGATGTACAACATATTAAAAAGGAAAATATCGGGTTAATCGAAGTGATGGGACTTGCGATATTACCACCTCGTTTGAAACCAGAGTTAGAAGAAGTTGGAAAATATCTTTTAGGAGAGGATAATGCAATTGCGGATTATCATATAGAATGGGCCGACCAATTGAAAGAAAAATATCCTCGCATTAATAAAGAAGAGGTTAATAGCGTAGTTCAACACGAAGCAGGACAAGTGTTTGCGAGAGTTCTGGAAGATGCAGGAGTTTATAAGAATACACCGTCTGGGCATGAAGCGTTTATGAGATTTGTTAAGTCGGTTGGAATTAATTAGGAGGAACCCCAAATGGCAATATTGGTAACAGGCGGAGCTGGTTATATTGGCAGCCATACCGTAGTAGAATTACTAAATTTAGGAAAGGAAGTCATCATTGTCGACAACCTTTCGAACTCTAGCATCTTGGTGCTAGATCGTATTGAAGCAATTACAGGAATACGTCCCGTGTTTTACGAATTAGATGTTTGTGATAAACAAGCATTAAGAAAGGTATTTGAACAAGAATCGATTGATGCTGCAATTCATTTTGCAGGTTATAAAGCTGTCGGAGAATCCGTGCAAAAGCCTGTGATGTACTACAAAAATAATATTATGAGTACATTGGCACTTGTTGAAGTGATGTCAGAATTTAATGTTAAAAAGATTGTCTTTTCTTCAAGTGCGACTGTATATGGAATTAGCAATCAGTCACCTCTAATTGAGACGATGCAAACAAGTGCGACAAATCCTTATGGGTATACGAAAGTGATGCTTGAGCAAATTTTAAAAGATGTTCATGTGGCAGATTCAGAATGGAGTATTGCGCTGCTGCGTTATTTCAATCCAATTGGTGCTCATGATTCTGGTTTGATTGGGGAAGATCCCTCAGGAATTCCTAACAACTTGATGCCCTATATTGCACAAGTAGCAGTAGGTAAGCTGTCAGAGCTAAGTGTATTCGGAAATGATTATGATACGCTTGATGGTACTGGTGTGCGTGATTATATCCATGTAGTAGATTTAGCAATAGGACATATAAAAGCTTTAGAAAAAGTAACTGAAAAAACAGATGTTTATATCTATAACCTAGGCTCGGGAGAAGGCACTAGTGTATTACAACTTGTAAATACATTTGAAAGTGTTAATAAGATCCCTATTCCTTATAAAATAGTTCCAAGACGTTCAGGAGACGTTGCAACTTGTTATGCAAATGCAGACAAAGCATATAAGGAATTAAATTGGAGGACAACAAAATCGATTGAAGACATGTGTAGAGATACATGGAATTGGCAATCAAAAAATCCCAATGGCTATAATTAATGATACTGTCTATATGAGTGCTGTATTTTAGAAAAAATTACTTAACCTTTTAATGAAAGATAATTTGCTAAATTCCCAAACGAAGTTCCGCTGTTAGTAGAAGTGGAAGTTAGTCTGA
>CAUOWW010000069.1:0-9100 GCA_963508345.1 uncultured bacterium | reverse complement strand
ATGAGGAACAAACTGCGATTATTGAATTTTCCAAAGACTTACTCCTTCTAGCTGAAGAAGGATTGGAGATGAGAAATAAGCAAGAAATGACCTATTTACAGCCTTTGAAAGAAGAATTGAGCCTATAATTTTTCTTATAAAGCGAGAATTTTCTGAAAAATCATGATATAATGGAAAAGACTATAGATAAAGGATAGAGAGTAATGACATTAGTTTATCAATCAACGCGTAATGCCAACAATACAGTAACTGCCAGCCAAGCTATTTTACAAGGTTTGGCGACGGACGGTGGTTTGTTTACACCGCTTACTTATCCAAAGGTAGATTTGGACTTTGACAAATTGAAAGATGCTTCTTATCAGGAAGTTGCTAAGCTAGTTTTGTCATCATTTTTAGATGACTTTACAGCTGAGGAGTTGGACTACTGTATCAACAATGCCTACGATAGCAAGTTTGATACTCCAGCTATCGCGCCATTAGTGAAATTAGACGGACAATATAACTTGGAACTTTTCCATGGTTCAACGATTGCCTTTAAGGATATGGCCTTGTCTATCTTGCCATACTTTATGACAACAGCTGCTAAGAAACATGGTTTGGAGAACAAGATTGTCATCTTGACAGCGACATCTGGTGATACTGGGAAAGCTGCTATGGCAGGCTTTGCAGATGTTCCTGGTACTGAGATTATCGTCTTTTATCCAAAGGATGGTGTCAGCAAGGTACAAGAGTTGCAAATGACCACTCAGACTGGTGACAACACTCATGTTATCGCTATAGACGGTAATTTTGACGATGCGCAAACAAATGTGAAGCATATGTTCAACGATGTGGTTCTTCGTGAAAAATTGGCTGCCAATAAACTACAATTTTCATCAGCTAACTCTATGAACATTGGTCGTTTGGTACCACAGATTGTCTACTATGTTTATGCCTACGCTCAGCTTGTTAAAACTGGTGAGATTGTGGCTGGTGAACATGTCAACTTCACAGTACCAACAGGAAACTTTGGAAATATCTTGGCTGCCTTTTATGCCAAGCAAATTGGTCTACCAGTTGGCAAATTAATCTGTGCTTCAAATGACAATAATGTTTTGACAGACTTTTTCAAGACACGTGTTTACGATAAGAAGCGTGAGTTTAAAGTAACAACTAGTCCATCTATGGATATCTTGGTATCTTCAAACTTGGAGCGTTTGATTTTCCATCTTTTGGGAAATGACGCTGAAAAGACAGCTGAACTCATGAATGCCTTGAATAAACAAGGACAATATGAATTGACAGACTTTGATGCAGATATTCTGGACCTCTTTGCAGCTGAATATGCGACTGAGGAAGAAACAGCGGCAGAAATTAAGCGTGTTTATGAGTCAGATTCTTATATCGAGGATCCACATACGGCGGTTGCCTCAGCAGTTTATAAGAAATACCAATCTGCTACTGGCGATGCGACTAAGACAGTAATTGCATCAACAGCTAGTCCATACAAGTTCCCGGTAGTTGCAGTAGAAGCTGTAACAGGGAAAGTTGGCTTGACTGACTTTGAAGCCTTGGCTCAATTACATGAAATCTCAGGAGTGGCTGTGCCACCTGCAGTTGATGGGCTTGAAACAGCTCTTGTTCGTCACAAGACAACAGTGGCAGCTGCTGATATGCAAGCAGCGGTTGAGGCTTATCTAGGACTTTAAGACAGAAGGAGTAAACTCGGTTGGGAAACCAACTGAGTTTCTTTTCATCAGGAGGAAGGATTGTTTAAGAAAAATAAAGATATTCTTAATATTGCACTACCAGCTATGGGTGAAAACTTTTTGCAGATGCTCATGGGAATGGTGGACAGTTATTTGGTTGCTCATTTAGGATTGATAGCTATTTCGGGTGTATCAGTAGCTGGCAATATTATCACGATTTACCAGGCGATTTTCATCGCTCTGGGAGCTGCTATTTCCAGTGTTATTTCAAAAAGTTTGGGGCAGAAGGATCAATCTATGCTAGCCTATCATGTGACTGAGGCCTTGAAGATTACCTTACTATTAAGTTTTCTTTTAGGAGCTTTGTCCATCTTCGCTGGGAAAGAGATGATAGGACTTTTGGGGACGGAGAGAGATGTAGCTGAGAGTGGTGGGCTTTACCTATCTTTGGTAGGCGGATCGATTGTTTTCTTAGGATTAATGACTAGTCTGGGAGCCTTGATTCGTGCAACTCATAATCCACGTTTGCCCCTCTATGTGAGTATTTTATCCAATGCCTTGAATATTCTTTTTTCAAGTCTAGCTATTTTTATCCTGGATATGGGGATAGCTGGTGTTGCTTGGGGGACAATTCTATCTCGTTTGGTAGGTCTTGTGATTTTATGGTCGCAATTAAAGCTGCCTTTTGAGAAACCGACTTTTGGTTTAGATAAGGAACTATTGATCTTAGCTTTGCCAGCAGCTGGAGAGCGGCTCATGATGCGGGCTGGAGATGTCGTTATCATTGCTTTGGTCGTTTCTTTTGGAACGGAGGCAGTTGCTGGGAATGCGGTCGGAGAAGTCTTGACCCAGTTTAACTACATGCCTGCCTTTGGCGTCGCTACGGCAACGGTCATGCTGGTGGCTCGAGCGGTTGGAGAGGATAATTGGAATAGAGTAGATAAGTTGAGTAAACAAGCCTTTTGGCTTGCTCTGGTCCTCATGTTACCCTTGACCTTCAGTATCTATGCTTTGGGTATACCACTAACTCATCTCTATACGACTGATTCTCTAGCGGTGGAGGCTAGTGTTCTAGTGACACTTTTTTCACTACTTGGTACTCCTATGACGATAGGAACAGTCATCTATACAGCAGTCTGGCAGGGTTTGGGCAATGCTCGGCTTCCCTTTTATGCGACAAGTATAGGAATGTGGTGTATCCGTATTGGAACAGGATATCTGCTGGGGATTGTTCTTGGTTGGGGCTTGCCCGGTATTTGGGCTGGAACCCTTTTGGATAATGGTTTTCGTTGGTTATTTCTACGTTACCGTTACCAGCGTTATATGAGCTTGAAAGGATAGGAAATGCAAAAAATAGCTTTTATTTGGGATTTAGATGGGACATTATTAGACTCCTACGAAGCGATTTTATCAGGGATTGAGGAGACTTTTGGTCAGTTTGCTATTCCTTATGATAAGGAAAAGGTAAGAGAGTTTATTCTCAAGTATTCTGTTCAGGATTTGCTTGTGCAGGTGGCAGAAGAGAGAAAACTGGATGTGGAAGTGCTAAATCAGGTGCGTGCCCAGAGTTTGGCTGAGAAGAATGCTCAGGTAGTTTTGATGCCAGGTGCGCGTGATGTGCTAGCTTGGGCAGAGGAATCAGGAATTCAGCAGTTTGTTTACACTCATAAGGGAGACAATGCTCTTACCATTCTCAGAGATTTGGGTTTGGAGTCCTATTTTATGGAGATTTTAACCAGTCAGAGTGGCTTTGCGCGTAAACCCAGTCCAGAAGCGGCTACCTATCTGATAGATAAGTATCAGTTGAATCATGATAATACTTATTATATAGGAGATCGGACTCTGGATGTGGAATTTGCCCAGAATAGTGGGATTCAAAGTATCAACTTTTTAGAGTCGATTTATGAAGGTAATCACAGGATTCAAGCGTTAGTAGATATTTCCCATATTTTTGAGGTTGAGCGATAAAAAGATTGTGTCAGTTTTGTGACAGAGACCTAACAAACTATTTCAAGTAACCGAGTTTGTTACAAGGAATAGACAGTTCTGTTAAATAGGCCCGAGAGGGCTTTTTTTCTGCATTTTTTGTGTTATGATAGACAGGTACTCATTTGAAAGGAATTTGAAAGAATGAAGAAAAGAATATTATTAGCCTCAACAGTAGCCTTGTCATTTGCCCCAGTATTGGCAACCCAAGCAGAAGAAATTCTTTGGACTGCACGTAGTGTTGAGCAAATCCAAAATGATTTGACTAAAACGGATAACAAAACAAGCTATACCGTTCAGTATGGTGATACCTTGAGCACAATTGCAGAAGCCTTGGGTGTAGATGTCACAGTTCTTGCGAATTTGAATAAAATCACTAATATGGATCTGATTTTCCCAGAAACTGTTTTGACAACGACTGTCAATGAAGCAGAAGAAGTAACGGAAGTTGAAATCCAAACATCTCAAGCAGATTCTAGTGAAGAAGTGACAACTGCGACAGCAGATTTGACAACCAATCAAGTGACCGTTGATGATCAAACTGTTCAAGTTGCAGATCTTTCTCAACCGATTGCAGAAGCTCCAAAAGCGGTAGAAACTACAAGTACAAAAGAAGTAGTAGCAAGTTCAGAAGTTACAGAGACAGTGACCGCTTCAGAAGAAGTGACACCATCTACAGGAACTTCTGTCCCAGAGGAGCAAACAGCCGAAACAACTAGTCCAGTTGAAGAGGTAGCTCCTCAGGCGACGACACCAGCTGAGAAGCAGGAAACACAAGCAAGCATTCAAGCTGAATCAGCAGTAGAAGCAACTACAACTCCAGCAGAAGAAACAGCAATCGAAACAACTGCAACAAGTTCAGAAGCAAAAGGAGTAGCATTATCAAGTGAAGCTACAGCAGCAGTTTCTACTTATCAACCAGAAGAGGCGAAAACAGTTTCAACAACATACGCAGCTCCAGCTGCGCCCGATTATGCTGGACTTGCAGTCGCGAAAGCTGAAAATGCTGGCCTTCAACCACAAACAGCTGCCTTTAAAGAAGAAATTGCTAACTTGTTTGGCATCACATCCTTTAGTGGTTACCGTCCAGGAGACAGTGGAGATCACGGAAAAGGTTTGGCTATCGACTTTATGGTACCAGAAAGCTCAGAACTAGGGGATAAGATTGCGGAATACGCTATTCAAAACATGGCCAGCCGTGGAATTAGTTACATTATTTGGAAACAACGTTTCTATGCTCCATTCGATAGCAAATATGGACCAGCTAATACTTGGAACCCAATGCCAGACCGTGGTAGCGTGACAGAAAATCACTATGACCACGTTCACGTTTCAATGAACGGATAAACCAGACTTAGTAATATCATTTTGAGGAATGAGATGTCGCTTTCGTGATAGGAAGCGAGTCTCGTTCGTTTTTTCTTTGTCATACTCTTTGAAAATCTCTTCAAACCACGTCAGTTTTATCTGCAACCTCAAAGCTGTGCTTTGAGCAACCTGTGGTTAGCTTCCTAGTTTGCTCTTTGATTTTCATTGAGTATCAATTTGAATGGAAAATGGAAAGTTAGCATCTAGTAATGGCTAAAGCAACATTCTTGTAATCTATTTTACTTTATATTATACCTGATTAGTCAACTATTGATAGATTAATTTAAAGGAGAAAGAAATGCTAGAGGTTCAAGATTTACTGTATCAACTCCGCTTGTCTGAGCAAGCGAGTACGCAATTGTTTGAAAAAAGGTTTGGGATTAGTTTGATACGGTATCAGATTTTACTGTTTTTACTGGAGAATTCTCCCTGTAATCAAATGGCAGTTCAGGAGCGTTTGAAGATTGATCAGGCTGCTTTGACACGGCATTTCAAGATTTTGGAAAAGGAAGGTTTGGTGGAGCGTCATCGCAATCCTGAAAATCAGCGAGAAATGTTGGTAGAGGCTACGAAGTATGCCAAGGACCAGTTAGTGATGAATCCCCCTCTTCAGTATATCAATGTCAAGCAAGAGATGGAAAGTATTGCAACGCAATCAGATGCGACTAGTCGTGTCTTTAACATGGAAAAGGAAGAACTGGCTCGTCCGTCGGTAACTTCACTGTTCAAAAATCAAGGAATCTATAATACTCTGTTAGGAGTCTTTCTCTTGTATGGGATTTATTTCTCACAGAATTTAGAAATTGTGACTATTTTTGTTTTATTTGTGATTGGTGCTGCGACTTATGGCTCTCTTACAGCAGATAAGAAAATTATTTTGAAGCAAGGTGGGCCAGCTATTTTAGCCTTGATTAGTATTTTTCTCTTTAAATAAGTTCAAAGGTCAATCCTAGAAATAAACTCAAAGATCAATCCTAGACTCTCTAGTCCTTTTCACTACAGAATAAGGGAAATATGTTATACTTGTCTTTAAGAAAAGAGTTTCATTGAATTGGTTTTGAGGAGTTAGAAATGAAAGTATTAGTGACAGGTTTTGAGCCCTTTGGAGGGGAGAAGGTCAATCCAGCCTTGGAGGTCGTTAAAGGTTTACCAGCTGAAATCCATGGCGCTGAGGTCCGTTGGCTAGAAGTGCCGACAGTCTTTCACAAATCGGCCCAAGTATTGGAAGAAGAGATAAACCGTTATCAACCTGACTTTGTCCTTTGTATTGGCCAAGCAGGTGGAAGATCTAGTTTGACGCCTGAACGAGTAGCCATTAATCAAGATGATGCACGGATTCCTGATAATGAGGGTAATCAACCGATTGATCTTCCTATTCGCCCAGATGGTGCCCCGGCCTACTTTAGCAGTTTGCCGATTAAAGCGATGGTTCAAGCTATAAAAAAAGAAGGCTTGCCGGCCTCTGTTTCCAATACGGCAGGGACTTTTGTCTGCAATCATTTGATGTATCAGGCCCTCTATTTGGTAGAAAAGAAATTTCCACATGTTAAGGCAGGTTTTATGCATATTCCTTATATGATGGAACAGGTGGTGAATCGACCGACTACTCCAGCTATGAGTTTAGTGGATATTAGGCGAGGGATAGAAGCAGCAATCGGCGCCATGATAGAACATGGAGATCAGGATCTCAAGTTGGTAGGCGGAGAAACTCATTGATAGAAAAAGCTTGAGGGGTCACCTTCAAGCTTTTGGACGTTTTCGAGCTAATACTGCTCGGTAAAAAATCATTTTATTGATTTGAATGTAGGGTAGGAGTGAGAAACTAGCAATCCCAAAAGTAATCCAATTGAGGAAGTACCAAGGAAGGAGTTGTAAGTCTAGGACAAAGCGCTGAAATTTGTAGCCTTTCATCAGGAAACGGCTGGTTTTAAGGATTTGTCCTGGTCTAGCTTGTCCCAAGTCTAGGGTGTCACAGAGGAGAAATTCTACCTGAGAATAGGCATAGTATTGTGGAATATAGAGACTATTTCCCACAATCATCAAGAGGATACTTGCTAGAAAGTAGAGACCAAAGGTCATGAGGAAGCGCTCAGTTTCAATTGACGTGAGATCTAGATTAGGAAATTCAGGGTGAAGGACAACGAATTTCTTTGCTAAAAAGCTACTGTAAAAGAGAAAGTAAATCCCGAGTAAACTAGGAATGCTCCATAAAAAGAGATAGAAACGTTTGAGAAGGAGAGTCAAAAAGGTTTGTGAAAAGTGTTCTTCGTTAAAGAGAGTGAGACTATTTTTGACGGTTAGTTCTGTATCAGGATTCTTGATGAGTTTCAGCGTTGTATAGACGGAACTGGTTAGAAGTATTGTCCCGATAAAGGAGACTAATAGAGGAAAAAGGTAGGCTTGGAATACATGGCTAAGCACGCTTAAAAAGGATTGCTCTAAAATAGACTCGTTGATGCGCTTTAAGGGATTGAGGAAGCCAGACAAGATGACCAGCATGCTAGGTAAGAGATAGACGAGAAAGAGGCGGGGATTTTCAGCCTGAAACTGCCTCGTCTGCAGACGAATGGTTTTTAAATCAATTTTTGGGTATTTCATTCTCTCATTATACCATAGTTCGTGACAGTTACAGCTTTTTTTGATAAAATCATACAGTATGCCCTTGGGCACAAAGTATGAACTGGGACTGTTTTTCCCAGCTTCGGAGGTAAAAAATGTCAGATTCACCAATCAAATATCGTTTGATTAAGAAAGAAAAACATACAGGAGCTCGTCTGGGAGAAATCATTACCCCCCACGGTACCTTCCCGACACCGATGTTTATGCCAGTTGGGACTCAAGCTACTGTCAAAACCCAGTCACCTGAAGAATTGAAGGAGATGGGTTCGGGAATTATCCTATCCAACACCTATCATCTCTGGCTTCGCCCTGGAGACGAACTCATTGCACGCGCAGGTGGTCTCCATAAGTTCATGAACTGGGACCAGCCAATCTTGACGGATAGTGGTGGTTTTCAGGTTTATTCTTTAGCAGATAGCCGTAATATCACAGAAGAAGGAGTAACCTTTAAAAACCATCTCAATGGTTCTAAGATGTTCCTGTCTCCAGAAAAAGCCATCTCTATTCAGAACAATCTGGGTTCAGACATCATGATGTCCTTTGACGAATGTCCCCAGTTTTATCAACCTTACGACTACGTTAAGAAATCAATCGAGCGTACCAGCCGTTGGGCTGAGCGTGGTTTGAAGGCTCATCGTCGTCCGCATGACCAAGGTTTGTTTGGAATTGTGCAAGGGGCTGGATTTGAAGACCTGCGTCGCCAATCGGCTAATGACCTTGTCAGCATGGATTTCCCAGGCTACTCTATCGGTGGTTTGGCAGTGGGAGAAACCCACGAGGAGATGAATGCAGTCTTGGACTTCACAACCCAACTGCTGCCTGAAAACAAACCTCGCTATTTGATGGGTGTGGGAGCGCCAGATAGCTTGATTGATGGGGTGATTCGTGGGGTGGATATGTTTGACTGTGTCTTGCCGACTCGTATCGCTCGTAATGGCACCTGTATGACCAGCCAAGGGCGTTTGGTTGTCAAAAATGCCCAGTTTGCTGAGGACTTTACGCCACTGGATCCTGAGTGTGATTGCTACACATGTAAGAACTACACACGCGCCTACCTTCGTCACCTGCTCAAGGCTGATGAAACCTTTGGTATCCGCTTGACTAGCTACCACAATCTTTACTTCTTGCTTACCCTGATGAAGCAAGTGCGACAAGCAATCATGGATGACAATCTCTTGGAATTCCGTGAGTATTTTGTGGAAAAATATGGCTACAATAAGTCAGGACGTAATTTCTAAAATGGAATTGATATAAGCTAAAAATCCTAAGTTTTCTCTTGGGATTTTTCTTCTTTTTTTGATAGAATAAAGTGTACAATGAAAGGGAGAATAAACTCGTATGCGCATTAAATGGTTTTCCTTGATTAGAATTACAGGTTTACTACTGGTACTCTTGTATCATTTCTTTCAGACCATCTTTCCTGGAGGATTTTTCGGGGT
>CAUOWW010000068.1:0-9157 GCA_963508345.1 uncultured bacterium | reverse complement strand
AGCCTCCTTATACGCTTCTCGACTTCTTCCCAGATGATTTCTTGATTATGATTGACGAGAGTCACATGACTATGGGACAAATCAAAGGAATGTACAATGGAGACCGTTCGCGTAAGGAAATGCTGGTTAATTATGGTTTCCGTTTGCCGTCTGCTTTGGACAATCGACCTCTCCGTCGGGAGGAGTTTGAGAGTCACGTTCATCAGATTGTTTACGTTTCAGCGACACCTGGTGACTATGAAAATGAACAGACCGAGACAGTGATTGAGCAAATTATTCGTCCAACAGGCCTCTTGGATCCTGAAGTGGAAGTCCGTCCGACTATGGGACAGATTGATGACCTCTTAGGTGAAATCAATGCCCGTGTTGAAAAGAACGAACGAACCTTTATCACAACCTTAACCAAGAAAATGGCAGAGGACTTGACCGACTACTTCAAGGAAATGGGCATCAAGGTTAAGTACATGCACTCGGATATCAAAACCCTGGAGCGGACGGAAATTATCCGTGACCTGCGCTTGGGTGTCTTTGATGTCTTGGTCGGAATCAATCTGCTCCGTGAAGGGATTGATGTTCCTGAGGTTAGCTTGGTTGCCATTCTCGATGCTGACAAGGAAGGCTTCCTAAGAAATGAGCGTGGTCTCATCCAGACCATTGGACGTGCCGCCCGTAACAGTGAAGGTCATGTTATCATGTATGCGGACACCGTTACCCAGTCTATGCAACGTGCCATTGATGAAACGGCTCGTCGTCGGAAAATCCAGATGGCTTATAATGAAGAGCATGGTATCGTGCCTCAGACAATCAAGAAAGAAATCCGTGACCTGATTGCTGTGACCAAGGCGGTTGCTAAGGAAGAAGACAAGGAAGTCGATATCAATAGCCTCAACAAACAAGAACGCAAAGAACTCGTCAAGAAACTAGAAAAACAAATGCAAGAAGCCGTCGAAGTGCTTGACTTTGAACTCGCAGCTCAGATCCGCGATATGATGCTGGAAGTGAAGGCCTTGGATTAGGGGAATTTTATGAATATTTTAGTTATCAATGGACATCCTGATAAAGAAAGCTACTGTCAAGCAATTTTTCAAACGATTGTAGAAAGTATAGACTCAAAGAGACATGAACTTGAAGTGATTAATCTTAATGAGGAAGAGTTTGATCCTGTTTTACGTTATGGTTATCGACAAAGAATGGAGGACAATCCGTTTATTCTACGCTCTCAAGAATTAATCCAGTGGGCAGATCATTTCATTTTTGTTTATCCTATTTGGTGGAGTAGTATGCCTAGTCTATTGAAGGGGTGGATTGATCGTGTTTTTACACCAGGCATTGCATACTCTGCAAATAATCGAGGAAGCTTTATTTTGAACTACTTGAGAGGTAAACAGTTCAAAAAGTTACTAAAAGGAAAAACAGCTAGTATCTATGCAACCTCTATGGCACCAACTTGGTGGTACAAAGTATTTTCAGGTCCGATTAACATTCCAGATAGTTATGGAATATCAGTATTAAAGAATGCTGTATTGAATCATTGTGGTATAAAAACAAAGAGGGTTTCAATCTTAGGAGAGTTAGGCCGTGAAGTAAATACAAGTTCAACAAGACAAAAATTTCTACAAAAAGTAGCAAAGGAAGTCAGGATGTTGGATTAAGGAGAAGAAAATAAATGACGGTTATTATCAAATCAATGGAAACTCCTGAAGAGATAGAAGATAAATCCCTCGTTCACTGGCAAACGTGGAGAGAGGCTTATGACGACCTTTTGCCTGCAGAATTTCAGGAGACAATGACATTAGAAAGATGTCGATTCTTCAGTCAAAAGTATCCAGAAAATACATTGATTGCGATAGATGGCGTGAAGGTAGTTGGTTTTATCAGTTATGGCAACTTTCGTGATGAGACTATTCAAGCTGGTGAAATTATTGCTTTATATGTTTTAAAAGACTATTACGGAAAAGGTATCGCACAAAAGTTAATGAAAGCAGCTTTGACTGCTCTTGAACATTTTTCTGAAATTTTTTTATGGGTATTGAAAGATAATAAGCGCGCCATTGCTTTCTATCAAAAAATGGGTTTTACTTTTGATGGACAAGAAAAAACACTTGAACTTGGAAAGCCTATAAAGGAAAAACGGATGGTATTCTATTCTAAATAATTTTAAAAAGTAGAAGCTAATGGTACTAGTACCAAGTCTAAAATTTTAATAAATTAGAAAGCGAGTAAATTTATGTCACGTTCCCAATTAACGATTTTAACAAACATTTGTCTGATTGAAGACCTCGAGACTCAGCGCGTGGTGATGCAGTATCGCTCTCCTGAAACCAATCGCTGGTCAGGTTATGCCTTTCCAGGAGGCCATGTAGAAAACGGCGAGTCTTTCGCAGAGTCTGTCATTCGTGAAATCTATGAAGAAACAGGATTGACTATCCAAAATCCTCAACTTGTCGGCATTAAAAATTGGCCACTAGATACAGGTGGGCGCTATATTGTCGTTTGTTATAAGGCAACTGAGTTCTCTGGTACCCTTCGCTCTTCAGATGAAGGAGAAGTTTCTTGGGTACAAAAAGACCAGATTCCAAACTTGGATCTGGCCTATGATATGCTACCTTTGATGGAAATGATGGAAGCTCCTGACAAATCTGAATTTTTCTACCCTCGCCGTACAGAAGACGATTGGGAAAAGAAAATCTTCTAGTCTTTTACTAAATAACCTAGCTGATCCAAGGCCTCCTCGATATAGTGGAGGTCTTGTTGTGTTTCGGCTTCGACTAGGTGGTAATGGACACCATCTGTTAATTCAGATAAAGGTCTAAAATCAGAATGCTCGACTTGTTCTAGAAAATGTTGAACATCTCTGCGGCAAGACAGTTTAAGCAAGGTTTCAATTTCTCCATAAACGGGATGGTCAATCAAAGTATTCTGGACACGTCCTCCATTATCGACGATAGCAAGGAGTTCTTGACCGATTTCTTCAACTTCATGTTTCACCTTGAAAAGTTTATGGACATAAGGATTGGTATCAATTTGCTTATAGACGTAGCCACGATTAGTAGATAGGATAGGAGCGCCATCGGCTCTCAAAATTGCAATGTCCTGCACAATGACCTGACGTGTGACATGAAAATGTTCCGCCAAACTTTGGCCATTGAGGGCTTTAGGAGCTTCTTTCAAGAGTTGGAGCAGGGCTTGTTTGCGATCTTTTGTCATAGCTCTTCCTTTTAACGGCGTTTTCGAAGCACTTTATAGACAGCTAGTGCTAATGTATAGTCTACCATACTATGGATAATTGTACCAAATCCAACTAGCACAAATAGAACATAAAACATATTTTCTACATTGGTACCAGAAGTTGCGTAAAAAAGGACACAGGCTAATACTTCAGCAAGGGCATGGATAAGCGCTAAAACAAAGTTAAATATCCAAGAAGATTTTGGTTTATCAAGGGTTTCGGGGAATTTTTGTAGGTAAAGAGCCCCCAAAGTACCAAAAAAGATATGGGAAAAAGCCCGAAAAACGATAACCATAGGATAGCCAGCCATCAAAAATCCAAAACTAGAGGCCAGGATGACAAAAACAGCCATCAAGGGCGACAAGAACATGGCGATAAAAATAGCGATGTGGCTCCCCAAAGTGTAAGAAGCAGGAGGAATGACAATCTTAAAAGGCATAACAATTGGAATCAAAATCGCAATAGCCGTTAAGAGGGCAGTCATTGTCATAAATTGTGTCTTTTTCCGTGTGTTCATAAGAATCTCCTTTTTAACTGTATATACACTAGTATAGTACTATAAACAAGACAATAAAGCAAGGATTTACTTGGGTTTATAGGTCATTTTTTAATTAAAGACTCGTAAACATTTCACTAAAAATCAAAACTATATAGAGCGAAATCTCCACCCTCAAGTATGAAAGTGGAGATTGTTTTTATTTTTTCAAAGTTTGTAGTCTTGGAACAATAGCTAGGGTTAGAACTGCGGAAATGACTAATTCGGCAATTGAATTTGTTGAGATAACAGTTGCTAGGAGTTTTTGGATATTACCATCAAAAACATTTCCAAAAAGGTAGAAAATTCCACCAAGTACAAAGACTGTATTAGTAAGTGAACCAAGGGCGCCAGCTAAAATCAGACCAGTTTTATTTTTCATTAGTTTATAGACCAGATAAGGAGTTAAACCAATCAAAATACGTGGGACAATGGCAATAATAGCTGAGTAGATGTTTCCGTTTGGTACAAATGGGGAGAAGAGGTAGCTTGTCGGTAGAATTGTAATCGTGTTAACAGTTAAGCTAAGTAGTCCCATCAAGAAACCAAGTGTAACACCAACGCGTGGACCGTAAATAATGCTGGCAATGATGACAGGAATATGAACGATGGTCGGTTTGATTGGAAATGGAAAAAGGTTAAAGATAAGCGAGCTCAGAAAGTGTATCACGAGCATGGTTGCAAAAAAGATAGCAATGGGTGCAATATTAGAGCGTTTTTTCATCGAGAGTTTCCTCTATTCTTTCTAAAATAATTGTGAGGTCAGCTAAAGCTCCTCGTCCATGGTCTCCACAAGCTAGTAGGGATTCTTTTGGAGCAATCAGCTGATAGCCGTAGGTTTCTAATGTTTTCAGATTAGCCTGAGTTGCTGGATGGTCATACATTTTTGTATTCATAGCAGGAGCGATGAGTTTAGGAATATGACTGGGTAATGCTAGAGCCGTACAGGTTACCATGTTGTCCGCAAAGCCGTGGGCTAGTTTTGCAATAGTGTTAGCAGTTGCAGGGGACACGATAAATAAATCTGCTTTTTTTCCAAGTTCAATATGATTAACCTGATTAGGATAGGGTTCCTTCATGACATCCAAGTGGACGGAATTCTGTGAGAGTACCTGTAGTGTCAAAGGTTGAATAAACTCTGTAGCAGCCTGAGTCATTAAAACAGTAACTTGATGGCCTTGTTTTTTTAGAGAACTGACTAAATATGCCGACTTGTAAGAGGCGATTGAGCCCGTTACAGCTAAGAGAATGTTTGCCATAGCTTTCCTTTCTATGAATGATAGGCTTGAATTTTTTCAAGGAGGAGTTTTGCAATTTCTTCTTTAGTCTGGACTGTTTGAAGCTGATCTTTCTCAACAAAGATAGCTCTGTGCTGATTTACTGATATTTGAGTTAGGTCATTTGCTATGATTAAGTCTGCTTTGTTTTTGATAAGACTTTTTCGGGCGATTTCTATCAGATAATCTTCAGAGACATCAACCAGCAGTTTGAAACCAATCAGATGAATAGCAGGATTCCATTCCTTGACTAGAGAGATGATTTTGGGTGTCTTTTTAAGGAACAAAACCTGAACCTCATCAGTTGAAGAAATCTTGGCCTGATGATTCTGCCTGCTTAAAAATTCTTCTAGATTGGAGCTAGTTTGAACTTCCTCAAGCCCTGTCATATAAACAGGAGTGTAATCAGATACGGCCATTGAGTGGATCAAGACCTGATAATCCTGAACACGTTCTTGCATTTTCAGTAGAAGGTCCTTGGTATTGTTAATTTCTCGAATGCTTAGGTTGGGATGAGCTTCTGGCTTCACAGCTCGTTTTGTCGTAATTAAACAAACTTCATGCCCTGCAGCAAGCAAGGTTTCTGTGATGATTTTCCCCAAGCGACCTGTAGAATGGTTAGTGATAGAGCGGACGCTATCGATAGCTTCACTGGTACCGCCCGATGTAACTAAAATTTTCATAGCACTATTGTACAAAAAAATAAACGGTAAGTAAAATGAAAGCGATAAAATTTTGGTAAAAGGAAAGAATATAGTTTCAAACTATAAAGCCATATAAAATTTAAGAAAGGACTCTAAAAATCTTAAAAAAAGGGATATTTACGAACGTTTAGAGAGTTTAAGGATGTTAAAAATCTTGTTTTGTGTTATAATGAATTATCACATAAGAGGTTAGAGGAGTTTTGAATGAAAACAGATATTGAAATCGCACAGAGTATTGAGTTGAAACCAATCGTTGATGTTGTAGAGAAACTTGGTATTTCTTACGACGATTTGGAGTTGTACGGAAAGTACAAGGCTAAGCTCAGCTTTGATAAAATTCGTGCAGTTGAGAGCAATCCAGTTGGGAAATTAATCTTGGTTACTGCCATCAACCCAACACCTGCAGGTGAAGGGAAATCAACTATTACTATTGGTCTTGCGGATGCCTTGAACAAGATTGGCAAGAAAACTATGATTGCTATCCGCGAACCATCTCTTGGTCCAGTAATGGGGATTAAGGGTGGTGCTGCAGGAGGTGGTTACGCTCAAGTTCTGCCAATGGAAGACATCAATCTCCACTTTACTGGAGACATGCATGCTATTACAACTGCCAACAATGCGCTTTCTGCCTTGATTGACAACCACTTGCACCAAGGGAATGATCTGGGAATTGATCAACGTCGTATCCTTTGGAAACGTGTTGTGGACTTGAACGACCGTGCTCTTCGCCAGGTTACCGTTGGACTTGGTGGCCCTCTAAATGGTATTCCACGTGAGGATGGCTTTGACATTACCGTCGCTTCCGAAATCATGGCAATTCTTTGCTTGGCAACAGACATCGAGGACTTGAAACGCCGTCTGGCTAATATCGTTATCGGTTATCGCTATGACCGTACACCTGTTTCTGTAGGTGATTTGCAGGTTGAGGGTGCTTTAGCATTGATTTTAAAGGATGCTATTAAGCCAAACTTGGTTCAAACAATTTACGGAACACCTGCCTTTGTACACGGTGGTCCATTTGCCAATATTGCTCATGGATGTAATTCAGTCTTGGCAACTACAACAGCCCTTCACTTGGCTGATTACACAGTTACTGAAGCTGGTTTTGGTGCAGACCTTGGTGCTGAGAAATTCCTTGATATCAAGACACCAAACTTGCCAACTTCTCCAGATGCAGTAGTTATTGTCGCAACTCTTCGTGCCCTTAAGATGAATGGTGGCGTGGCTAAAGACGCTTTGACAGAGGAAAATGTGGAGGCGGTTCGTGCAGGTTTTGCTAACTTGAAACGTCACGTTGAAAATATCCGTAAGTTCGGTATTCCAGCAGTTGTTGCGATTAACGAATTTGTATCTGATACAGAAGCTGAAATTGTAGCCCTGAAAGAACTCTGTGCCTCAATCGATGTACCAGTTGAGTTGGCAAGTGTCTGGGCTGATGGAGCAGAAGGTGGGGTAGCTCTTGCTGAAACTCTTGTCAAGACCATCGCTGAAAACCCAGCTAACTATAAACGTTTGTATGACAATGACCTTTCTGTCCAAGAAAAGATTGAAAAGATTGTTACTGAAATCTACCGTGGTAGCAAAGTGAACTTTGAGAAGAAAGCTCAAACGCAAATCGCTCAAATCGTTCAAAACGGTTGGGACAAATTGCCAATCTGTATGGCTAAAACTCAATATAGTTTCTCAGACAATCCAAATGCACTTGGAGCACCTGAAAACTTTGAAATTACCATTCGTGAGTTGGTACCAAAATTAGGTGCAGGCTTCATCGTTGCCTTAACTGGTGATGTCATGACCATGCCAGGTCTTCCAAAACGACCAGCAGCCCTCAATATGGATGTTGAAAGCGACGGAACTGTATTAGGTTTGTTCTAGTATATTGAAATCGACTTTATACTCTTCGAAAATCTCTTCAAACCACGTCAGCTTCACCTTGCCGTATGTATGGTTACTGACTTCGTCAGTTCTATCTGCAACCTCAAAACAGTGTTTTGAGCTGACTTCGTCAGTCTTATCTACAACCTCAAAGCAGTGCTTTGAGCAACCTGCGGCTAGCTTCCTAGTTTGCACTTCGATTTTCATTGAGTAATAAATGAGTTTGGAAATTGTAATCCAAGCTCATTTTTTTATCTAGATATAAGGAGTTTCCTTCTAGACGCAAGCAGTCTAGGTAAAGATATTTTCCCTAAATTCTGATATAATAGAAATATTGACTTCAAGAGTAAGGAAGAGAAGATGAACGCATTATTAAATGGAATGAATGACCGTCAGGCTGAGGCGGTGCAAACGACAGAAGGTCCCTTGTTAATCATGGCAGGGGCTGGTTCTGGAAAGACCCGAGTTTTGACCCACCGTATCGCTTATTTGATTGATGAAAAGCTGGTTAATCCTTGGAATATCTTGGCCATTACCTTTACCAACAAGGCTGCGCGTGAGATGAAAGAGCGTGCTTATAGCCTCAATCCAGCGACTCAGGACTGTCTGATTGCGACCTTCCACTCCATGTGTGTGCGTATTTTGCGTCGTGATGCGGATCATATTGGCTACAACCGCAATTTTACTATAGTGGATCCTGGTGAACAGCGAACGCTCATGAAACGCATTCTCAAGCAGTTGAACTTGGATCCTAAAAAATGGAATGAACGAACTATTTTGGGAACCATTTCCAATGCTAAGAATGACTTGATTGATGATGTGGCTTATGCTGCCCAAGCTGGTGATATGTATACGCAAATCGTGGCCCAGTGTTACACTGCTTATCAAAAAGAGCTTCGTCAGTCGGAGTCGGTTGACTTTGATGATTTGATTATGCTGACCCTGCGTCTCTTTGATCAGAATCCTGATGTCTTGACTTACTATCAACAGAAATTTCAATACATTCACGTTGATGAGTACCAAGATACCAACCATGCCCAGTATCAATTGGTCAAACTCTTGGCTTCCCGTTTTAAAAATATCTGTGTGGTTGGGGATGCGGACCAGTCTATCTACGGCTGGCGTGGTGCTGATATGCAGAATATTTTGGACTTTGAAAAGGATTATCCCCAAGCCAAGGTTGTTTTGTTGGAGGAGAATTACCGTTCCACTAAAACCATTCTTCAAGCGGCCAACGAGGTCATTAAAAACAACAAAAACCGCCGTCCTAAGAATCTCTGGACTCAAAACGCT
Source organism: uncultured bacterium (assembly GCA_963508345.1). Classification (GTDB taxonomy): domain Bacteria; phylum Bacillota; class Bacilli; order Lactobacillales; family Streptococcaceae; genus Streptococcus. The sequence continues at coordinate 244 of CAUOWW010000068.1, read as the reverse complement.
GATGGGGAACAAATCGTTTACTATCGTGCCAATGATGAACTAGATGAGGCTGTATTTGTAGCCAGAACTATCGATGAACTTGGTCGGAGTCAAAACTTCCTTCACAAGGATTTTGCAGTTCTTTATCGTACTAATGCGCAGTCCCGTACTATTGAGGAAGCCTTGCTCAAGTCAAATATTCCTTATACCATGGTTGGTGGAACCAAGTTCTACAGCCGTAAGGAAATTCGTGATATTATCGCTT
>CAUOWW010000067.1:0-9582 GCA_963508345.1 uncultured bacterium | reverse complement strand
TGGAGAAGGCCTTGACCAATCTCGGTGAAGTTTTCTACAGTCCGCAGGATATTTATACTAAGATGCGAGCTGGGGATTTTGAAATGGCCGACTTTGAAGCCCATGGCAAGACCTACAAAAACAGCTTTGTGACCTATGAGAATTTCTACCAAAATCACGAGGATGCTGAGGTTCGTGAGAAATCTTTCCGTTCCTTCTCAGAAGGACTTCGTAAGCACCAAAATACGGCTGCCGCAGCTTATTTAGCCCAAGTCAAGTCTGAAAAACTCTTGGCAGATATGAAGGGCTATGACTCTGTCTTTGATTATCTTCTGGCTGAGCAAGAAGTGGACCGTGCCATGTTTGATCGCCAGATTGACCTCATCATGAAGGACTTTGCGCCAGTTGCTCAGAGATACCTCAAGCATGTTGCCAAGGTGAATGGTCTTGAAAAGATGACCTTTGCAGACTGGAAATTGGACTTGGACAGCGCCCTTAATCCTGAAGTGACTATTGACGACGCCTATGATTTGGTCATGAAGTCAGTAGAACCTTTGGGGCAAGAATATTGTCAGGAAGTTGCTCGCTATCAAGAAGAGCGCTGGGTGGACTTTGCTGCTAATAGTGGCAAGGATTCTGGTGGTTATGCGGCGGATCCATATCGCGTGCACCCTTATGTCCTCATGAGCTGGACAGGCCGTTTGAGCGATGTCTATACCTTGATTCATGAAATCGGGCATTCTGGTCAATTCATCTTTTCAGATAATCATCAAAGCTACTTTAATGCACACATGTCGACTTACTATGTCGAAGCACCGTCAACTTTCAATGAATTGCTTCTCAGTGATTACTTGGAGCACCAATCTGACGACCCTCGTCAAAAACGCTTCGCTCTGGCTCACCGCTTGACAGACACCTACTTCCATAACTTTATTACCCACCTTTTGGAAGCAGCCTTCCAGCGTAAGGTTTATACACTGATTGAAGAAGGGGAGACCTTCGGAGCAAGCAAACTCAACAGCATTATGAAGGAAGTTTTGACCGATTTCTGGGGAGATGCCATTGAAATCGACGACGATGCAGCTTTGACTTGGATGCGCCAAGCTCACTACTACATGGGCTTGTATAGTTACACTTACTCGGCTGGACTTGTGATCTCGACAGCTGGTTACCTCCATCTTAAAAACTCAGAAACTGGAGCTGAAGACTGGCTCAATCTCCTCAAATCAGGTGGTAGCAAGACACCACTTGAGTCAGCCATGATTATCGGTGCTGATATTTCAACAGATAAACCACTCCGTGATACCATCCAGTTCTTGTCAGACACGGTTGACCAGATTATCGCCTACAGTGCCCAGTTGGGAGAATAAATTAAAAGAGTCTGGAACAAAAGTCTAACCTTAAATATAAAAAGCGAACAAAACGAGTTATCTGACACTCAGAATTCTGTCTTGTTCGCTTTTTTTTCTAATCTATCGATTTTAAAAATTTATAATAAAGAATTCCTAAAATCAAAATTTTTTGTCCTGGCCTCTTAAATTATCCCCAAAAGCTATCTTCTTCAGCTTGATCTGAAGAGAAGAGCCAAACTTCTTTGATTTTTCCGTCTTCAATACGGAAGAGGTCAATCCCGTTCATATTGAGTTCAGTACCATCAGCACGTGTTCCAAGAAAAGTAACATTGGCTGCGATTAAATCCTTATTGTCAGAAACCCAATTTGTTATCACCTTAAAGGTTCCATTAGTTTTCTCAGCAAATGTAGCCAGGTGAGTTCCTAGCTTGTCCTTACCAACAACTGTACCAGATATACTATGAGTACCAGTTTGATGCCAGACAATATCGTCTGCCATCGTTTCAAAGACACCAGGAAAGTCACCAGCAATTAAAGCTTGGTTATAAGCATTGAAAATTTCTAAGTTTGTTGACATATCTATTCTCCATTTCTTTTTTATGATATAATTGTAACAGTTACAAACTAAAAAACAAGTAGACACTTTTTCGATAGCTAGTATCAAAAGTAGTACTTTTATTGATACTAAAAGATAAATTTTTTTAAAAAAATAGAAAGAAGATATTTTATGACAAATAAAGTGAGTGAGTATGGTATTTGTCCATTTGCGACAACGCAGAGGGTTTTAACGGGGAAATGGGCACTGGTAATCATTTATCAGTTGAGTACGGGTACCAAACGATTTAAAGAATTGCAGAGATTATTGCCTGGGATTACTCAAACTATTTTGACCCGTCATCTCCGTCAATTAGAAAAGGATAAGATTGTTCAACGAAAGGTCTATGCCGAAGTTCCACCACGAGTTGAGTACAGCTTAACCGAAATGGGGCAGGAATTCAGAGTTGTTTTAGATGCTGTCGAGAAATGGGGTCTAGATTATATCAAGTTGCTAGAAATGTAGAGGTATTGACCATGTATCAAAAGTTACTTAGAAAAATAGCAGAAGAAAAACCAAGTTATCATGAGGAAGAAATCCAGTGGTTACTTGACCATTTGGGAGATCCTTCTCCAGAAATTCGCGACGACCTTGTTTTTACAAGCTTTGCTAGAGGGATTCAGGAAGGGTTATTTACACAGGAACAATTTCAGTTCATTGCTGAGGTGGTCTCAGCTGATGGAGGACTAGATAAAGAGATTGATATGGTAGACCTGCCAACACTTGAACGTTCTTTTAGGGCACTTGTTTATGCAAATCTCTTGTCTGCGGATGCCAACCAGCAATCGGGTTTTTATCAGGGATTAAAAGCAGAAATTCGCAATGTCCTTTTACATCAAGGTTTGTACTATCTTTCAAAAGAAAAGGATACAACAAGTTTTTCAAGTCAGTATGGTTGGGTTCACGCTTTTGCACATGGAGCCGATTTACTGACAGAGGTAGTTTGTCATTCAGGCTTTCCTAAAAACAAAATTCATGAAGTATTTGACATACTTGGTCAATTATTTAAAGGAATTCCCTTTCGTTTTACAGATGATGAGGATTGGCGTTTAGCCAGAGTACTTTATGAACCGATTTTACAAGGGAAGTTGGAACAAGAGCAAGTAGCTTCTTGGATAAAAACAGTTGATTTTCTGATAGAAGAAAGGGAAGATTTTTACAAATTTTCCAACTTTAGATCCTGTCTGTTGGAAGTCTATGTCCAACTTGACCAGAGAAATAGTTTACAAGATGACTTGAAAGAAGCTATCCAGTCTTTTCAATACTAAGAACAAGTGAGTTATTTCATGATTTTCAAGAAAATTTCCAATCAATTTTCTTGAACCCCTTTCCTTCTTTTGATAGACTAGTATCTAGTTTTTGAAAAAAGGAGAAAGAAAATGAAAAAATTTGTCGCTGAGTTAATCGGTACGTTCATGCTTGTGTTCGTCGGAACAGGAGCTGTTGTTTTTGGAAATGGTCTTGATGGTCTTGGTCACCTTGGAATTGCCTTTGCCTTTGGTCTGGCAATCGTAGTTGCAGCCTACTCAATCGGAACTGTTTCAGGTGCTCACTTGAACCCAGCTGTTTCGATCGCTATGTTTGTAAACAAACGTTTGTCATCTTCAGAACTTGTAAACTACATCCTTGGACAAGTAGTTGGAGCTTTCCTTGCGTCAGCTGCAGTATTCTTCCTCTTGTCTAACTCAGGGATGTCAACTGCTAGTCTTGGTGAAAATGCCTTGGCAAACGGTGTCACTGTCTTTGGTGGTTTCTTGTTTGAAGTCATCGCAACTTTCTTGTTTGTCTTGGTTATCATGACTGTGACATCAGCAAGCAAGGGCAATGGCGCGATTGCTGGTTTGGTAATCGGTTTGTCCTTGATGGCGATGATTCTTGTGGGCTTGAATATTACTGGGCTTTCAGTAAATCCAGCCCGTAGCTTGGCACCAGCTGTTTTGGTAGGTGGTGCAGCCCTTCAACAAGTTTGGATTTTCATCCTTGCACCAATCGCTGGTGGAGTTCTTGCAGCCCTCGTTGCGAAAAACTTCCTTGGAACAGAAGAATAATTGAAACTCAAAAAGCCTTGCTCCTCATCTCGAGGAACAGGGCTTTTTCGTTTGAGTTTAACGGTTGTCAATCTTCTCTGGATAAAGGTCGTGTTGGAAGAGGCGTTGTTCTGCCAAGCCTTCATACTTAGTTCCAGGCTTACCGTAGTTGTAGTAGGGGTCAATTGAGATGCCACCGCGAGGTGTAAATTTTCCCCAAACCTCTAAATAGCGAGGGTCTAGCAAGTTGACCAAGTCTTTCCCGATGGTGTTGATACAGTTTTCGTGGAAATCTCCATGATTTCGGTAACTAAAGAGGTAGAGTTTGAGGGATTTTGACTCGACACAGAGCTTGTCAGGAATGTAGGAAATATAAATCGTTGCAAAGTCTGGCTGAGCAGTGATTGGGCACAGTGAGGTAAATTCAGGGCAGTTAAATTTGATGAAATAGTCATTTTCCACATGACGATTGTCAAAGGATTCCAGGACTTCTGGTTGATATTCGAAAATGTAGTTGGTTTCTTTGTTGCCCAGTAGGCTGAGGTTTTTCATTTCTTCTTGTTGTGACATGATTTTTTCTTTCTAATCTTAAACACCACGTTGGTTGTCGTAGAGGAGGGTATGGAGTTGAGGAAGGACGCGGACATTGCCCCAGCTATCGTCAGCAGCGATGCGTTCCCAGAGTTCTTTGAGACGGTCCAGTTGGTCTTGGATAATATTGCCTGTGACCTTGGGCTCAGGATTTCCTGCAGATAAGAAAAGAACATCTGGTTGGTAGCGTTCTTGTATGCCTTTAGCAAAAGCTAAATCTGCATCATCAAAGACAGGGATTTTAAAGGTGACCTTGTCTGGATCCAGTTGGGAAACGATAAAGTCCAAGGTTTCGAAGTTGACTTCCATCTTGGATGAAGGAGGTTTGGGACTGAGAGTGACCTGGTCGATATCTTTCAACCAATTTTGCCAGCGAGAGCCTTGAGTTTCAACAGCCAGAGTGACACCGCGTTCCTTGAGCTTGGTGACCAGTTCAGCCATATTGGCTGCTAGGATAGCAGGATTGCCCCCAGATAGGGTTACATAGTCGTAGCTCCCCAATTTATCCAAGGCAGCAATGACCTCGTCAGCAGTCATACGAGTTGGCTTTTCAGAGCCATCCCAAGTAAAGGCAGAATCGCACCAGTCGCAGTGGTAGTCGCAACCAGCAGTGCGGACAAACATGGTTTTCTGCCCGATTGCACGGCCTTCGCCTTGAAAGGTTGGGCCAAAAATTTCCAGAACTGGTAGTTTGAGGACACGTTCCCTAGTCATCTAACCACTCCCGTCTAAACTCTGCAAAGGCAGTCGGAGTTTCATAGAGGCGAACGTATTCCAAACGGAGACCGCGCTCGTCTGGCAACTCTTGGTTCATGGTTTGGAAAATCCAGTAAACCATATTTTCAGCAGTCGTGTTCATATAGGGAAGAGTTTCATTGAGATAGCGATGATCTAGGTGGGGCTCTAAGAAGTTCTTGTAGATCGCTTTGATGTCTCCAAAATCGTAGGTCATACCACGTTCATCTAAAAATCCACTGACAGCAATCTGCAGATGATAGGTGTGGCCGTGCAGGGATTTGCATTTTCCCTCATAGTGAAAGAGGTGGTGGGCAGCATCAAAGGTAAATTCTTTTGATACCAAGGTTCTGTGAGGATTGTAGACAAGAGACTCCCCAGTTTCCTGTTTGATTTCTTTGGGTGCAAAAAACATTAGGTCTCTCCTTTCTGTGAGAGATAAACATCTAGACCATGCTGACGTAGGTGGCAGGCTGGGCAATCTCCACAGCCACTTCCAATAATCCCGTTGTAGCAGGTTAAGGTCTTTTCACGAACATAGTCAAAGGCACCGAGTTGGTCGGCTAATTCCCAAGTTTCAGCCTTGTCTAGCCACATGAGAGGTGTTTGGATAACAAAGTCGTAATCCATGGCAAGATTGAGGGTGACATTGAGGGATTTGACAAAGACATCCCGACAATCGGGGTAGCCTGAGAAGTCTGTTTCGCAGACACCTGTCACGATATCTTTCATGCCCCGTTGTTTGGCAAGAACTGCCGCAAAGGATAGAAAGAGGTGGTTGCGACCGTCAACAAAGGTATTGGGAACCTCTCCCTCTTTTTGCTCAATCTCCAGATCAGAAGTCAAGGCATTTTTAGTGATTTGCCCCAGCAGAGACATATCTAGGATATGATGACGAATCCCCTGTTCCTTGGCGATTTCTCTAGCGACTTGAATTTCGAGATGATGGCGTTGGCCGTAGGCAAAGGTGACGGCTTCGACCGTTTCATAGTGTTCTTTAGCCCAAAAGAGGCAGGTTGTAGAATCTTGACCGCCACTAAAGACGACCAAGGCTGATTGACGTTTCATAGTACTCCTTCCAAAATGGGAAATGTTCAGAGCACGCAAAAAGCTCCCTTGAGGGAGCTAAAAAATACCAAGTCAAGGTTTTTTTTAGCGATGGCATGTCCCAAACATCGTAATATTCTACCTATAGTCTAGCATATTTTTTGAAAAATGGCAAAGGGCAAGAAAAAAGAGACCAAAGAAAGGACTTGGTCTCTAATATGATTAGCTCAATTCAGCAACGATGGCCTTGATTTGTTCTGCTGTGTGAACACCAGCAACTTGTTTCACCACTTGGCCGTCTTTTTTGAAGAGAAGAGTTGGGATAGACATGATTCCAAAGGCACGAGCTGTGTTTGGATTTTCATCAACGTCCATTTTAACGATTTTCAAGACATCTTCTGAAAGTTCTTCAGACAATTTATCCAAGATTGGACCTTGCATACGACATGGACCACACCAAGTTGCCCAGAAGTCTACCAAGACCAAACCGTCTTTTGTTTCTTGTTCGAATGTTGCATCTGTAATTGCTTTTGCCATTGTATTTCTCCTTTTTTAGTTATATTGGCTTAAATCTTGTTTCTTGAGATAGAAGAAGATATCTCCGTAAGTTCCATGGTAGTCCAAATCATGACCGTTGTAAGTCAATTTTTGAACAGGGTAGTAGTCTGCGACGCCGATAAGACAAGCTTGTTGTGAACGATTAAAGTCTTCATAAGATTCGAACGTTACAGTTCTTTCGTTCTTGCTGGCATCTAGATAGGTAATTTCAATCATTTTAAAAGCTCCTTTGTTTAATGATGACTTTATTTTACTCCTTGTAAAAGAGAATGTCAAGAAAAATGATTGCGCACGCAACTTTTTTCTAAAATCATCTTAAATTAAGAAATCCAAACCAGTTTCCAAGCTTTCTTCGACAGCCTTTTGTAGCGAGGCCAGTGTCTTTTGCCCATCACCTGTCAGGCAGATAAAACTAGAGCGTCTATCTTGATCGCAACACCTGCGACTGAGTAGACCGCAATTTTTAGCTTCCAAGCGAGCCACCATCCGAGAAACAGCGCTCGGGCTCAGATGAAGTTTATCTGGCAGGTCAATCTGGCGTAGAGATTTTTCTTGAGCCAAGTCCAGGTAGTAGAGGAGGTAGAACTCTTTCAAGGTCAGCCTTTGCTCGCTCTGCTGGGCAATGGTCTCTTCCAAGAGACTTTCAATTTCTTTCTGACGACGATTGAAGTCAAACCATTTTTCCAAATAGGCCATAGTATCTCCTTTCTTTTTAGAGTTATAAATAGAAGAAAGTCCATTCACGGACAGTCTTTGTATCACAAGATGATTGCGCATGCAATAATTATACTACTTTTCAAGAAAGCTGGCAAGAAAGACACTGAATCTTTTATCCTAAATCATGCCTGTTTTCACAAGTTTTTAATTGTCTGTATTCCCTTTTCTCCCTATTTTTATTAACTTTTGCGTATTTCCTTGAAATTTTCTGAAAAAAGAGTAAACTGGTATGCAAGAAGTCTATTTCGTGGAGTTTAGGATGAAATTATATGTTCAATTAATGATTCTCTTTGTGATTTCTCTAATCGGAGAGGGGATCTCTAGTTTCTTTCATCTGCCTATCCCAGGCAGCATTATCGGTTTGATTATTCTCTTTCTAGCCCTACAATTCAAGTGGTTGAGAACCAGGCATGTCAACATGGTGGGGAATTTCTTGCTGGCCAATATGACCATTCTCTTTTTGCCGCCAGCAGTGGGAATCATGGAGAAGTTTGATGTGATTGCTCCCTATCTTTTGCCCATTGTTTTGATTATCTTTTTTGCAGCAGTCATCAATATTATCCTCATAGCCTTGGTAGTTCAGTTTATCAAGAGACGGTTTGAGGGAGATTATGAGAAAGGAGATGCCAAATGAGTGAATTTGTTTCCAATCCCCTGTTTGGGCTTGCCCTGTCTATCCTAGCTTATCTAGTGGGAATGCTGATTTACAGACGTTTTCCTCATCCATTGACAACGCCCTTGCTTTTGTCAGCTGTTTTTATCATTATTTTTCTAAAGGTGACGGGTATTTCTTATCAAGATTATTACCAAGGTGGGGTTTATCTGAACAACTTGATTGTCCCATCGACCGTGGCTCTAGGGATTCCGCTTTATAAGAGTTTTCACTTGATGAAGCACCATGCTCGGAGTATTCTCTTTGGTAGTCTGTTAGCAGTAGTTGTCAATACCTCTTTCACAGCCCTTGTGGCTAAGATTTTTGGCATGGACTTTTTCCTAGCCATTTCTCTCTTTCCCAAGTCAGTGACAACCGCCATGGCAGTGGGAATCACAGAAAAATTGCAAGGTTTGACGACTGTGACCTTGGTCGTTGTAGTGGCAACTGGGATTTTAACCAGTGTCATCGGACCAACCCTTTTGAAGTGGTTGAAAATTGACGATCCAGTAGCTGTTGGTCTTTCCCTTGGAGGAACAGGCCATGCAGTCGGAACAGGCACAGCCTTTCGATACGGCTCTGTAGCAGGAGCTATGGGTGGTTTGGCTATCGGTGTCACAGGTATTCTCTATGTCTTTGTCAGTCCTATTGTAGCCAGTTTGATATTGAGTTAATACTCTTCGAAAATCTCTTCAAACCGCGTCAACTTCCATCTGCAACCTCAAAACAGTATTTTGAGCTGACTTCGTCAGTTCTATCCACAACCTCAAAACAGTGTTTTGAGCAACCTGCGGCTAGTTTCCTAGTTTGTTCTTTGATTTTCATTGAGTATAAAAAGCAAGGAATTCGGGTTCCTTGCTTTTTAAAATCGTATGTTATAGACTATTACTTTTCTTTGCTTAAATGAATGACTTGGTCATAGTGTTTTAAGTCTTCTTCCGTGTAGTGGTGAATGACTTCAATGACTGTCTGAGGTAGGGAGAAGAGCAAGTCACTGATCTTTCTGCTATTTTCCGAGTCAAGATTGGCCTTAATCTCGTCTGCTAGGATGAGTTGGCTATTATGGTAGAGAGAGCGAGCGATTTCTAGGCGTTGTTTCTCGCCACCAGACAGACTATCATTGCTGAGCGTTCTATTTTTCAAATGATCTAATCCCGTTTTTTTGAGGATGTAAGTTAAACGTTCCTCCTTTTTATCCAGTCCCAGAAGGATATTGTCTTCCAGAGATAGCGTGTCAAAGTAATGGCTATCTTGGAGAATATAGGAACTAATACTTGTGATTTCTTGACGTGACAGGTTCTGACCAGCAAAGCTAATCTGTCCACTTGT
>CAUOWW010000066.1:0-9610 GCA_963508345.1 uncultured bacterium | reverse complement strand
TTTATCTGTTGACATATTCAAAATTAAGTACTATAATCATCTGTAATTGAATAACTATCTTCAGGGCAGGGTGCAATTCCCTACCGGTGGTATAGCCCACGAGCCGAAAGGCATGATTTGGTGAAATTCCAAAGCCGACAGTACAGTCTGGATGAAAGAAGATAAAAGTATATTTGTGCTTTTTGCGTGCTCTGAAATGATTACTTGTCATTTCAGAGCATTTTTGTTAATCGCATAAGTTTTCTTTTGTATGCCTTGAATAGTCCCCTATTCAAGGTATATTTTTTTGGAGGCAGTGAGATGAGCGACTCAAAATATATGCAATTAGCAATAAAACTGGCACAAAAAGGGGCTGGTTACGTCAATCCCAATCCTATGGTCGGCGCAGTTATTGTAAAAGATAATCACATTATCGGACAAGGATATCATGAGTTTTTTGGTGGCCCACATGCTGAGAGAAATGCTCTTAAAAACTGTAGAGAATCCCCTGTAGGAGCGACGCTTTATGTAACACTTGAACCCTGTTGTCACTTCGGGAAAACACCTCCTTGTATAGACGCTATAATTGATAGTGGTATTACAAGAGTAGTCATTGGAAGCCTAGACTGCAACCCTATTGTATCTGGAAAAGGAGTAAAGATACTTGAGGAAAATAATCTTCAAGTTACTGTTGGAGTTTTAGAAAATGAGTGTCTTAACTTAATAAAAAGTTTTAGAAAGTATATTACCCAGCATGTACCCTATGTTTTTATGAAATATGCAATGACAATGGATGGAAAAATAGCCACTAAAACAAATCAATCCAAATGGATTACTGGAGAAGAGGCAAGAAAGCATGTGCATCAGTTACGACACCATGTCAGTGCGATTATGGTGGGAGTCAATACTGTTATTCAAGACGATCCTTTGCTGACATGTAGATTGGAGGAAGGGAAAAATCCTATCCGTATCATATGCGATACACATTTACGAACTCCTCTTACCTCTAAAATCGTAAAAACAGCAAATGATATTAAAACTTACATTGCCACTTCCTCTGAAGACAAAAATAAAATGAAACTATATCAAAATCATGGCTGTGAAATACTTCCCATAAAGAAAAAAGGCAATCATATAGATTTATCGAGTTTAATGCAACATCTAGGAAACATGCAGATTGATAGCCTACTTCTAGAAGGGGGCAGTCTAATGAATTGGAGTGCTTTGGAACAACAAATTGTTGATGAGCTGAAAATATATATTGCACCAAAAATTTTTGGAGGCAGTGCCAAGTTTCCTGTTGGAGGCGAAGGTATTTCCTTGCCCAATGACGCTATTAGATTGAAACCTTATGCTTTTTCTCAAATAGGAAATGACTATCTCATAGAAAGTGAAGTGATTTATCCATGTTCACAGGAATAATTGAAGAAATCGGAAAAGTTGAAAGAATACAGAAAGACTCTCGTAATTGCAAACTATCAATTAAAGCCTCAAAAATATTAACGGATATCCATTTAGGCGATAGTATAGCAGTAAATGGTATCTGTCTTACAGTTACTCATTTCAATCATCAAGCCTTTACAGTTGATGTAATGAATGAAACATGGAGTCGAACAGCTCTTACTCTATTAAAACATGGAAGTGAGGTGAATCTAGAAAGAGCCTTATCTGTCAACGGTCGACTTGGGGGTCACGTCGTTACAGGACATATTGATGGTACAGGAAAAATCTCGTCAATAAAAAAAGATGATAATGCTGTATGGTATCAAATCAACACACAAAAAGAAATTTTAGATTTAATAGTTGAAAAAGGATCTATTACAATTGACGGCATTAGTCTGACTGTCGCTAAAGTCTCCAAAGTAAACTTTTCAGTATCTGTTATCCCTCATACCTTGGAACAAACCATTCTTAAGAGTAAACAAGTCGGGAGTACAGTAAATCTTGAAAATGATATCTTAGGTAAATATGTGCAAAAACTGATGGATAACTCTCCAAAATCAGAGATATCTAAGGAACTATTATATCAAAATGGATTTTAGCAGAAAGGATAATCAGTCAATGGAATATCGAAAAATACAAGAAGCATTAGAAGCATTGCAGAAGGGACGACTTGTTCTTGTTATAGATGACAAGGATAGAGAAAACGAAGGAGACTTAATTTGTTCCGCACAAGCAGCTACAACAGAAAATGTTAATTTCATGGCTACTTATGCCAAAGGATTAATTTGTATGCCTATGAGCGAACGTTTAGCTAACCAATTAATGCTTTCACCTATGGTTGAAAACAATACAGATAATCATAAGACTGCTTTTACAGTTTCAATTGATTATAAAGAAACGACCACAGGTATTTCTGCCGAGGAAAGAGGACTGACCGCACGTAGGTGTGTAGCTGAAGATGTAAGACCCTCTGATTTTCGCAGGCCAGGACACATGTTTCCTTTAATTGCAAAAAAAGGTGGTGGTCTAGAAAGAAATGGACACACAGAAGCAACTGTTGATCTATTAAAATTAGCAGGACTAAAAGAGTGTGGCCTATGTTGTGAAATAATGAATCATGATGGCAAAATGATGAGAACAGATGATTTAATTCAGTTCTCGAAGAAACACAAGATCCCACTAATTACCATCAAAGAATTACAAGAATATAGAAAAGTATATGATCAGCTGGTAGAACGAGTTTCAACTGTCAATATGCCTACTAGATACGGTAATTTCAAAGCAATTAGCTATATAGATAAACTAAATGGGGAACATCATCTTGCTCTTATTATGGGAAATATAGAGGATGGAACTAATGTATTATGTCGGGTCCACTCTGAATGTTTAACAGGAGATGTTTTAGGCTCTTTACGGTGCGATTGTGGACAGCAATTCGATAAAGCTATGAAAATGATTGCTGAAAATGGTTCAGGTGTCTTACTTTACTTGCGACAGGAGGGACGAGGAATTGGACTTATCAATAAATTAAAAGCCTATCATTTACAAGATCAAGGAATGGATACACTTGATGCCAATCTTGCATTAGGCTTTGAAGGTGATTTAAGAGAATATTATATTGGAGCACAAATGCTTAAAGACCTGGGACTACAGTCACTACATTTACTGACAAATAATCCTGACAAGGTTGAACAGTTAGAAAAATATGGAATTACCATTTCCAGTAGAATACCAATCGAAATAGAAGCTAATCCTTACGATAGTTTTTATTTAGAAACAAAGAAAAATCGAATGGGTCACATTTTAAATATGGAGGAAAAATAAATGAACACTTATGAAGGTAATTTAGTAGCAAACAATATTAAAATCGGTATTGTTGTAGCGAGATTTAATGAATTTATAACTTCAAAATTATTATCTGGAGCACTAGATAATCTCAAAAGAGAGAATGTAAACGAGAAAGATATCGAGGTAGCCTGGGTTCCAGGAGCTTTTGAAATACCACTGATTGCATCAAAAATGGCAAAAAGTAAAAAATATGATGCAATTATCTGCTTGGGAGCTGTCATTAGAGGTAGTACAAGTCATTATGATTATGTATGTAGCGAGGTATCTAAGGGAATCGCCCAAATCAGTTTAAATAGCGAAATCCCAGTTATGTTTGGTGTGCTAACGACAGATACAATTGAACAAGCCATAGAACGAGCTGGCACTAAAGCAGGAAATAAGGGTTCTGAGTGTGCACAAGGAGCTATTGAAATGGTCAACCTAATTCGTACATTAGACGCTTAGAACAGACTCTACTTTTAGGCGAATAAAGAAACTAAGCGAAATCTCAATTTTATACTCTATGAAAATCATAGGGCAAACTAGGAAGGTAACAGCAAGTATTCAAAACACAGCTTTAAGATTACTGATAAAACTGACGTAGTTTAAAGAGATTTTTTACGAGTATTCGGAAGAAAAAAAGTAAATATTTCCATGATAAAACGCATAGAATCAAGTTTTTGAACACCTGATTTTATGCGTTTTTCTGATTTTGAAAATTTTTCCCAGACTTTTTTGTACTTTTATACTCAATGAAAATCAAAAAGCAAACTAGGAAGCTAGCCGCAAGCTGTACTTGAGTACGGTAAGGGGACGCTGACGTGGTTTGAAGAGATTTTCAAAGAGTATTAATATTTCCCCAATTCACGAAGACTAGTGTGATTTTCCTGAATACGTCGGAACATCTTTTCCATATCCGACTTAGTAAAATGCACCAAAACAGGACGTCCGTGGGGACAGTTGTAGGGATTGTCACATTGAGAAAGCTGATAGAGGAGTTGTCTAGCCGAATGATCGTCAATACGATGGTTGGCCTTGATAGACCGTTTGCAGGACATCATGATAGCCAGCTCTGCTCGGTATTTCTTGATAGAAACTTCCTTAGTCAAAAGGAGCATGTCGCACATCTCATAGATACCTGATTCAATCTCTTCTTCTGCCATCCAAATAGGATGTTCACGTAGGATAAATTGATTTTCCCCGTACTCTGCTAGAAAGACTCCTACTTCCTCCAAATGTTCCATCCTTTCCTTGAGACGAAGCGCATCATCCGCAGGAAATTCAAAGATGTAGGGCACTAGCAGTTGCTGCTGGCTCTGGTCAACATTGCCAATGCTTTCACGATACTCCTCGTACTTGACCCGTTCCTGAGCCGCATGCTGGTCTATGATGTATAGCCCATCTCGTCCCTGTGCAAAAAGATAAGTCCCGTGCATCTGACCAAAAAATTCCAACTCTGGGAAGCTGGATGCTTCTTCTCGCTCCAGCTTGTCATAAGCCTTATCAAGACTAGCTAGGTCTAACTCAGGATGATCTAGTTGGTCATAGTTAGTAGGCTTTCTCTCTGCAAAATACAATTTTGCTGGCTTGGTCAATTGCTCCAAGGTTTCCTTGGCAAATAAAGTCAAATCCTGTCCTTCATCAGTCAATTCTACCTGATAATCAGCTACTTCAGCTTGACTAGGTCTTGTCGGCTCAGTTTTCTCATAGTAGAGCGTATTTTCTTTGAGAGGGAGAATGGTCTGCTCCACCTTTTGACGATTGCGCACGGTAGATTTAGCAAGATTTTCTAAGGCATCTGGGATCAAGGTTTGTTCCTTGAGACTGTTGGAAATAGCTTCTGAGACCAGAGCCATCAGTTCTTTTTCCTTAGAAATCCGCACCTCTTGCTTAGTCGGATGCACATTGACATCCGCTAGATAGGGGTCTATATGGATGTGAATGACAGCCAGTGGAAAACGGCCTACCATGAGCTTACTACCATAGCCGTCAAGAATAGCACGATTGAGTAAAAAGTTCTTGATATAACGGCCATTGATGAAGAGACTGATATAATTGCGATTAGCTCGAGTCAACTCAGGCAAGGACACAAAACCTGTAATTTCGAAATCAAGGTCAGAATTCTCAATTTCAATCATCTTCTTGGCACTCGCCAAACCGTAAATCCCTGCGATAGCTTGACGCAGTTGACCAGTCCCAGCTGTCCGCGTCATTTCCTTGCCATCACTAATCAAGCTGAAAGAAATCTCAGGATGGGCCAAGCCCAGACGGTTGACAATATCAATGATATGAGACAGCTCCGCTTGCTGGCTCTTCATATACTTGAGGCGGGCAGGCGTGTTGAAAAAGAGGTCCTCCACACAAACCTTGGTTCCCACAGGACTAGTCGCTGGAATGACTTCTTCAACTTCTCCCCCACGAGCGACCAGCTTGGTCCCATGACTTGCACCTTCAACCGCAGTCAAAAGAGTCAGAACACTGACAGATGCGATAGAAGGCAGGGCTTCACCACGAAAACCAAGCGTCCGAATCCGAAAGAGGTCTGCTTGATTTTTTATCTTACTGGTCGCATGACGACGCAGAGCCAGTTCCACCTCATCGTGGGCAATTCCGTGACCATTATCTGTGATTTGAATCTTCTTGAGACCAGACTCTTCAATCTCAATGATAATCTGACTAGAGCCAGCATCAATGGCATTTTCTACCAACTCCTTAACAACGCTAGCTGGACGCTCGATAACCTCTCCAGCCGCAATCTGGTTTGCCAGCACCTCTGGCAATTCAATAATATGAGACATCTTTCAGCCCCTTTCTGTATCTATTTTCCTAGAAATTGATTAGTGCTATTATACCATATTTCAGACAGGACAGAAAAGCAAGCACCACATAGGAGCCAAATCCCTCCACATAGACAAAGTACCTTGCAAGGGTCTGGAAAATAGTGTTTAATAAAGATATACAGGAAGTGATCACAACCTTGTATAACTAAAAAGGAGAGAAATTTATGAAAGTAGAACTACAGATTAGTGAAACTTACGAGGAGGAAAAGCTGATTGTCCAAGCACCTCAAGAAACCGATAAAATCCAGAAAGTCATCGAGTTCGCAGAAAATCTGGATCTAACAGAAAAAATCAAAGGGAAAATCGATAATCAGGTCTATCTCGTTGAGATTGGTAAGATACAACGCTTCTATATCGAGAATCGGAAGGTTCTAGCAGAAACAGCGAGTCAGACCTACACCATTGATTTGCGACTCTATCAGGTCCTTGAAATTCTGCCAACAACTTTTATCCAAATTTCCCAATCTGAAATCGTCAATATCGACTCTATCTCTCATCTCAAGCTTACCCCCAACGGTCTGGTAGAAATCTTTCTAAAAAACGAAAGCTTCACCTACTCTTCACGCCGTTATCTAAAAACCATCAAGGAGAAATTAGAACTATGAAAAAACAAATCTTCCACGACGCAGCTACTGGTGTACTCATCGGCCTCATCCTCTCTATCATCTTTTCACTCATTTATGCCCCAAATACCTACGCCCCACTAAGTTCCGAGTCTCTCATCGGCCAAGTGATGGCTCAACATCAGGTTCACGGTGCCCTGGTCTTGCTCTACTGCACACTGATCTGGGCAGCCATCGGTATTCTCTTCAACTTTGGCAAGCGATTATTCAGCCGTGACTGGAGCTTGCTCCGTGCGACTCTGACCCATTTCTTCCTTATGCTAGTAGGCTTTATCCCATTAGCAACCCTAGCAGGTTGGTTCCCCTTCCACTGGATTTTCTATCTCCAACTCATTATCGAGTTTGCAATTGTCTACCTCATCATTTGGACTATTTCCTATAAAAGAGCATCAAAAAAAGTAGACCATATCAATCAACTCTTGGAGCATAGAAAGTAAGAGTTCTGATAGAATTGCCTAGGATAGTAAAAAGAGGCTGAGACAAAAAGGTTTTGATTTTGGGAATTCTTTATTATAAAATTTTAATACTCTTCGAAAATCTCTTCAAACCACGTCAGCTTCGCCTTGCCGTACTCAAGTACAGCCTACGGCTAGCTTCCTAGTTTGCTCTTTGATTTTCATTGAGTATAAAATCGATAGGTTAGACAAAAAAACGAACAAAACAGAATTCTAAGTTTCAGATAACTCGTTTTGTTCGCTTTTTATATTTAAGGTTAGACTTTTGTCCCAGCCTCTTCCAACTCATACAAATCTGCAATAATCGCTGCGACATGTTTGATATCTCCCAGCATGCCTCGCATTTCAAAGTCTGCCAATACAGGAAAACCAAAACGCTCACTATATTGCTTGGCTGTCAGGCAATATTGGTTATTAAAGTTACGATTCCCTGAACCTACGACCCCAAAGCACTTACTCGCATTGTCTCCATAGGCAATAAAATCACCTACTGGGGTCGTCAAAATCTCAACATCTCCGTTGTCCACACCATTTCCACCTTCTAGGTAGGTCGGCAAAAAAGTGACATAGGGATGGTCCATTTCATAAAAATCTTGGCCTTCCTTGACCAAATCCTTGATATGAATCTTTTGAACCTCAATTCCCTCGTACTGGGACAAGAGATAGTCTTTCAAGCGTGTCACAAAACTCTCAGTATTCCCACTCAGACTAATATAAACTAAAGAAATTGTCTTCATATGTACCTCCATGATTTTATTTTTAATCGAAAAAGAACTACCAAGATTGTAACCTGATAGCTCTTTTTTGTCAATACTTAAGCAAGTTCTTCTGTTTCCTCTTCTTCAGCCAAGGCTTTCTGTTGACGCCACATCTTATAGAAGACAAGGGCTAGGAAAAGAACATTGATGACAATATAGAAAATGCTGACAGCTTTTGAACCAATACTCATTGTCAAACGCATGGTCTCATCTTGAACCAACTGCACCGCGTCTTGCAAAGTTACATAGGTATAAATCGAACCAATAATAGCTAACAAAACATAGCCAACGTAAGTATAGTTTGCATATTGCAAATTCTTACGAATAAGGAAGACAATGGCTACGACCACTAAAATAACAGATAGCACAATCAAAGCAACATTAAAAATAGAATGAGATGCTTCTGCTACTCTATAGTTGTAATTAAGCTGGTCTTCTAATTGCTGAGCACTGACCCCTGCAACTTGTTTCTGAGCAGCACGAAGGGCTTCTTTACTAGGCAAGGGACTCACAATCCCAAACAGAGACGGAACTGAAATAAGGGCAGACAAGATTAGCAAGACCCATAGATAAATCGGTTTCTTTTTCATGATAGAACCTCCTGATATTATTATTTATATTATAGCACCTTTTGTAAGGGAATACAAATCTTATAGTATAGTTTCTACCTGTTTTCGGTAGGCTTTGGGAGACTTTCCGCACAATTTTCGGAACACTTTATAGAAATATCCAACGTTACTGTAACCAACAGCATAACAAATATCTTCGATACTGTCACTAGTCGAAAGTAAGAGTTGTTGGGCAGCCTTAATGCGTTGTTTGTTTAGTAGATAGGCGAAGATTGAATTTGTCTAAGCCTTACAGTAAAACAATCTAACCATCTACTATTAACAAATCTATAAAAAATTTAGTTTGACAAGCAAATAATAACACTTTCTCCCCATTTACAATCCCACCAAACCGTGGTACAATGAGAATTGTGAGAAAATTATCAGGAGACAATTCATGAAAAAATCTATCTTAACTACACTGCTTTTTGCAGTTCTTTACTTCCTCTGCATGGGGATTGGTGTCCTTTTGGGCAATCTCTTTGACCAAACTGGAAACATGTTTTATGCGCCTGCCTTTACTGGCCTTGTAGGCGGCAGCGTCTATATGATCCTAGTCGCAAAAGTTCCGCGATTTGGAGCCATTACCACTATCGGCCTTGTCATGGCCCTCTTTTTCTTGGGAACTAAACACGGTGCTGGTGCCTTCCTTCCTGGAATTATCTGTGGCCTCCTAGCAGATGGAGTAGCTAACCTCGGAAAATACAAGGACCAAACAAAGAACCTCCTTTCTTTCCTTATTTTTGCCTTTAGCACATCAGGACCAATCTTGCTTATGTGGATTACTCCCAAAGCCTATATGGCTACCCTTCTGGCAAGAGGAAAATCGCAAGAATATATCGACCGTATCATGGTCGCACCAAACCCTGGAACCGTCCTTCTATTTATCGCAAGTATTGTCATCGGAGCCCTAGTGGGTGCCTTGATTGGACAAGCCTTGAGTAAAAAATTGGCACAGAAAATCTGATTACTTAAAAAGAGCCGCACGGCTCTTTTTATTTATGACTCAAGACTTAGTCAAGAAATCTCCCAAGAATTGGATTGCAAAGATAATCAAAATGATAATGATGGTTGCCA
>CAUOWW010000065.1:0-9679 GCA_963508345.1 uncultured bacterium | reverse complement strand
TTCTGTAACTTTATCTTCGCTAGGCTTCTCGACAATAAAACTGCCCTTGAGGTTACCAAACACCTCTATGATATTAAGAACACTCTTTACCAAGCGGACAAAGATTTCTTCCAACTCTTTCCTGTCATCCTCACAGATAATGGTGGAGAGTTTGCCAGGGTTGATGATATAGAAATGGATGTGCGAGGAGAGAGTAAACTCTTCTTTTGTGACCCTAATCGCTCTGACCAGAAAGGGAGAATTGAGAAAAATCACACGCTGATTCGCGACATTCTACCTAAAGGAACTTACTTTGATAACTTAACTCAGGAGGACATCAATCTCGTCTGCTCGCATGTCAACAGCGTCAAACGTGCTGCTTTGAATGGAAAATCAGCCTATGAGCTCTTTACATTTACCTATGGAGAAGAGATTTCTAAGCTTCTTGGCATTTCTAAAATACCTGCAGAAGACGTCTGTCAGTCGTCTAAATTACTCCAACATAAGATCTAAAAACTAACCTTCAACCCCATTCAAACGTCTCACACTAACTTCCACCATAGCGGAACTTAATCTGAAACGCTTTCAGATGAGGGGATTTTGTGCGCTCTTTTTTTCGATTCATTTCGGCTACAAAAGCTATCAAATCAAGCATGACTAAAGCCAGTGGAACTTACCCTGACACGGAATTCCACTGGTTTTTATGATTTTTATCAGACTAACTTCCACTTCTACTAGCGGTGGAACTTACTTTGAGAATTTAGCATAAATAAAAAATCCTTGTAATTTTGTTGGGAATATGGGAAAAATGAAACCGAAACTTGGTATAATACTCAGAAAAATTTGAAAAGGGAAGAAAATAAGTTTAAGTTCAATTGCTGATAGTACTTTATCTAAATCTCAAATCTCTAGATTTGAACGTGGAGAATCAGAAATCTCTTGTATTAGACTGATCAATATTTTAGATAAATTACATATAACTTTGGATGAATTTATTATTCTTCATGACAATAATTCTACTAAAACTGGATCATTCGCTAACTTAGTGCAATATATTCGAAAACATTACTCCTCAAAAAATTTTGCTAGTATTATTGAATTACTATAAAACTCTTCAAGTTTTAACTTGGGTCCTTATGAAAAGACAATGGTAAAATCGATTCTCTATACCACAAATAAAAATTTTCTCCCCTCGGACGAGGAGTTATTACAGCTTACAGATTATCTTTTTAAAGTTGAAAACTGGGGTTACTATGAAATTATCCTATTAGGTAACTGTGTAAGAACAATTAAATATAACCCTACTTCCTATTAACTATAGAAATGTTAAAAAATTATATCTATTCAACATTAAATAAGACAAATAAACGACTTGTTACACAATTGGCAATCAATTGCCTAATTGTTAGTATTGATAAAGAATAATTTCAAAATTGTAGTTTTCTAATCAAAGAAATAAAAAAATTACTAAATAATGAATTAAACTATTATGAACAAACCGTCTTCTTATATACATGTGGATACTTTGAATTTAAGTGCAATCCTGCGAACGGAATCGAAAAGATGAAACAAGCACTTCAGGTATTTGAAATTCTAGGAGAACATAATATAAAAGCACAGTACCAAGAGCACTATGACAAATATATTAATCAATAGCATAAAGATAGTTAATCTTTAACCACCATAGGATTAGTTCTTGTTATTCCAATAGTATTTCTATACTAACTTTTTTATCAAAATCCTTATCATTCAGTACTTTTACAAACATTTCTAAATTTTTTATTAATCTCTCATACTCATAAAGATAATGATCTAGCTCCCCTTGAAACGCTCTTATTTCTTCGCTTACTTGTTCTACTGTAATTGATTCTGGCAAATTTAATTTTGAAAAGTCATATCTTGCAAGCTTTCGACTGCTCACATCCTCACTCTTTAAATTGATAAGCACTTCCGCCATCTTATTTAAGTTGGCGATTTTTTCATTAATTTGATTTAGTTTTATATCTATCTCTGCTATTTCTTTTACTAACTCGTCTTTAATGTCTTGGTATTTTTTATCTGCTTCAGTTAATTCAATGAAGAGGTTAATCTCTGAAATTTTCTGTTGAATACTTTCCGTGGTTGGTCTTCTGTATGGTATTATCCGACTATCATTGGTTAACTGTCTAATCAAGGTCCGTCCTTTGATATACTGATTCTTATCCGAATGTTCTTTGTTATATACAAAGTATGAGGTTGTCTCACGTATAAAGATTTTATATTTTGTTTGATTCTCTTCTTCCAGAATATCTAATTGATAATTGGGAATGAAAATGAGACCACTCTGCTTAATACCAAAAGACACTTTGATATAAATGCCCTCACCAACTTGCTTCTCTATTTGGTTCTCTGCAAGTTCCACTTCAAATTCACGAACGGTATCTCGTTTTTCCTTAAATGTCTCAAAGGCTTCCTCAATCTCTTCAGTGGATGCTTTATCCTTATCTCGTTCTTCTTGGAAAGCATGGTACTGTTCCTTTAAATTCTCTAATCCTTCTGAAGCAACGACTTCCTTATTTTTAAAATAATCTTGAAAAAATTTGACGTCATATAATTTCTTATCACTTATTTTTTGATGACCCAAACTTATCTTTTGATTCTCTTCTTCCAGGATAAAAGTTACATTTTTTTGTTTTAAGTCAATGGTTAGATTCAATTCTTTGGCTTTTGTTATTAAATCTTCTAAAGAATTGACACGATTCAACAAAAATTCTAAACGACTTTCAATCTCTTGCTTAGCAAAATGCATTCTAAAAAATTCTTCATCATATAGATCTCGTTTGCTGAGTTGGCGTCCTCGAATTGGTTTTATCATCGTTCTATCTGTCATCAAAAAACGGCTATGCTTTTGACTAAAATCAATCTGAACATGTAATTGTTCTGCTTTTTCCAAAAAATCCTCAAACGATTTAGATTGCTGCAGCAAAAAATAAAGACGTTGTTTCAATTCAAACTTATGACTAGATTCCCTATATTTTTTATAATCTCGATAGGAATAACGTTTCTCAATAATTTTTGCACCAGCCACTTTAGAAATACGGTCTGAAATCATACGGAGGTTTCGTTCCAAGGCATAGTTCCATATCAACTTTTTATCTGAATTGCGGTCAATAGCGTTGATTAGAATGTGATTATGAACATGATCTTTGTCTGTGTGAGTTGCTACGATAAACTTAAAACGACCTCCTGTCAATTCCATCATAGTCTCATAACCAATGCGGTTAATTTCTTCAGGTGTCAGATTATCTTCAGGAGAAAATGATTGAATGAGGTGATGAGCATGAATAGTTTGTTGGTGTTTTTCTTGTCGGTCGTTTCTTGATTCGTACCACTTGTCATTATTGCTGAAGTTGACATTGTACATCTCTACCATTTCTGCATGACTAGGGAAGTCCAAGTAATTGCTCATGCCAAAATCAGATACCAATTTCAAATTGTCCGTTTTTTCTGGATTGAGGATATATTTAATCAATCGTCTACGGTATTTTTTACCATGCGTCGCAAAGTGTTTAGTGACTACCATAAAACTCCCTCAGTCTATTCACTTCAACTTGAAAATCTTTCTCTACTCCAGTAATTAACTCACTAATTCCCTTACTCAATTCTTGTAATTGTTCCTGAGAAATCAGATGGCTCTGATTGATAGCGCGCGCAATTTGATTAATATTATTTCCGATCCGTCTCAATTCAAACACTAACTGTTCATAGGTATCCGTGTTAATTGTGACAAAAGCCATATTGGGATTAAGCAAAACTTTTCTAGCATAGGCTGAGAAATTTTGACAATTGCTCTTAGCAATCCGTTCATTTAATTGGTGTAATTCTGGATCAGTTAGAAATACTTTTTTAAGATTGGTACGATAGCGATAAACCATTACATCCTCCTAACCCATATATTTTTCACGGAATTCACGACTGAGTGGCTGCTCTTGAGTCACTTCTGCAATCAATTCTTGAACGCAAGTCAATAAGATTGAGACGTGCTCTTGAGTCACTTGATGATTTTCTCTTGCGACAACCAGAACTTCATACACATCTCGACTAATCTGTTCAAACTTTTGAGACTGCCAAAGGGAGAACCAACTTTCAAAAATTCTATCCTGATAATTCTTTTTCAATAAATTTTGACGAAGAAATTCTGAGAAACTATCCACTTTTTGTTCCCTCATCATTTCTTTTATCTGTTTTTCTTCTTGTCTCGTAATTCTAAATTGCTTTCGGATTGACTTAATTTCTTGTCCCATTCTGATATCCCTTCAACATTCTACTTGTCTGACAGTGTAAGTCTACCTCACATTGTCAGTACGCTTCCTAAAGACCTCACTTGCTTCTTGTTCGGTCTTTGCGAGCTCAGATATTGTGTCCACAATATCCCAAAAATCATATCGCCAGCTGACTAAAACCTTTCAGTTGTGACAGCTAACGATAAGATAACTTGGTGGCTCCGCCCCCAAACCCCCATAGAAAATCAAAAATTGATTTTCTATGAATGATATTAGGATAACAAGGATGATTTGGAAAAGTTATCACAAATATTGTGACAATATCTGCAATGATTTATCTATAATTTCGTACCCTTCATTATTCAAACCTACATTGTAAACCATAGCTTATTCAAGAATACGCCTCTGTAAAAATTCAAATGTACCTAAAATACACTCTATACTCCCATTATTTTTGACAATAGTTCCGTTTATTAGGGTGTTCGTTCTTTACAATTTCGATTCGTTCCGTTAAAATATAGTAGGAGGTGTAATAATGAAATACTCTATTGAGATTGGTAAAATCATAGAAGGTGCTTTAAAGCATGATCAAACCAAAGTTTTTAACTATACAAAACAATTGGTATCAAAACTAGAAAAGGATGGTGATTCTCGCTCAGCAATTAAATTTAAGCGGTTATTATCCGCTCAAGCCGAGTCTACTCTGACTCCAATGAATAATACTAATTCTATTGATATTCCTGTTGATACTGAATCAAGAATGAATCTTGCTGACATTATTTACCCACATCAAAATGATACTGAAGTTATTCTTTCAAAAAGAAATGAAGAAAAATTAAATTCATTTATTTTAAGTTATCAAAACGCCGATAAACTTAATTCTATTGGAATAAATGTATCTAATTCACTACTGCTGTATGGACCACCTGGATGTGGAAAAACCAAGAGTGCCTACTTAATTGCTAAAAAATTAAATTTACCACTCATTGTCGCTAGATTAGATAGTCTAATTTCTTCATATCTCGGTACTACCGCTAAAAACATTCGTAGTCTATTTGAATTTGCGCAAAAAATGCCTTGTGTATTATTTTTAGATGAATTTGATGCTATTGCCAAGGCTAGAGACGATAATAACGAGCTTGGTGAGTTGAAAAGAGTAGTTAATAGCCTTTTACAAAATATCGATACGATGAGCAACGATAGCTTAATTTTAGCAGCTACTAATCATCAGCAGTTACTTGATTTAGCAATATGGAGAAGATTTGACTATAAATTAGAAATAGAACTGCCTGATAAAACTGCCATTGCAGAATTGATTACACTATTTTCTAATGATATATATAAATTTAACCAAAAAGAAATTTTGGAAATTTCAACTTTATTTGATGGACAAAGCGGTTCTGATATAGAGGATATTATGACCAAAGCAATAAGGAACTCAGTTATACACAATTCTTCTTTTAATTTATCTAGCATTTATGAAGAAATGTTTATTGCCAAAAATATCATCCCTCAAAACTGTGAAGATTCTCGAGAACTATTAAAGATTAAAGCAAAGTATTTACGAGAAAAAGATTCAAAAATATTTAGTTTACAAACAATTGCAGATATTTTAGGTAGTTCAAAAACAACTATTCAAAAAATGGTGAAAGAGGTTTAATCATGAGCGAGAATAATCTACCAATAAAATTAGTTCTTCCCAAAACAACTGATATTGTCCCAAATATTGGGGGCGGAGATTTGAAATTTTTTGGAAAAGTAACTCCGGAGTTAAAAAAAGGAATAACCGATAAGTTCGAAGAGTTGTTATCTTTTTATTCAGATGTTTTTGATGAAAACGAAGCTATCCCTGCTGTGGGAAAAATAACAGTAAAACCTGAAGCTATTGCAAAATCACATAAACCCTCTGATTTATGTAGAAATTGTAGAATTATTGGCAGCGAAGATTTAGACGAAATATATATTAAAGTAGACAGAAAAAACATTCACAAAACAATAGAGATGGTTGAAAATCCGCCATCACAAAAATTTCAAGCCAACATGACTACAATAGTTAATATTCAACCTATTAGACCGGAAGAAAAAATTTCACCGACACTCCAGTCTATTAAATCGGAAGACTTTAACTCTATTAATAAGCTTATTAAAATTAAGATCTTTGATTTTGATGATGACTTTGATAATGAACAAATTTGGGAATATGTGATACAAAAATTACATTTACTCAATTTTGAAGATAAATATGAAATTTTTTCATATGGTGATAAAATTAAATTTTTAAAAATAGAAGTCACTTCTTATAAAGACATTATCAAATTAGCTTCTATTAATGGAGTAAAAACTGTTGATTTTTTTCAAGAGTACTCCCTTCCTCAGAATAATTTTTCATCTACTGAATTACAAATCTTACTAGATTCCGAATACAGGGATAGCGATGTTACTATAGGAATTATTGATGGTGGAATAAGTGACAATAATCCATTTTTATCACCTTATATTGTTGCACGAGAAGAATATGTAGATAAAATTTATCAAAATCCACAACATGCCACATTTATTGCATCTACTATACAATATGGAAATGTTTTAAATGGTATTCCTGCTTCTACTGCTTATCGATTTAAATTTGTAGATATCGTTGCAATTCCCAATAGTGATACAAAATTTGGATTAACTGATTCTATTACAGAAGATGATTTAATGGTAATTATTGAAGAAGTAATGGAGAAATATTCGTCTACTACTAAAATATGGAATCTGTCTCTAGGAATTGAAAACAAGCCTTGTGATGATTCAATGTCTGATTTAGGTGTGTTTTTAGATTACATTCAAGACACCTACCATGTGCAAATCTTTGTTTCTAGCGGGAACATAAATAGTCTTCCTCTTCGGAATTGGCCACCTCAAATAGATATTGGAGAGCATGACCGACTTATATCACCAGCTGATTCTATTCGAGCTATAACTGTAGGTTCTGTTGCATTATTTGATTCTATAGATTCAATTGTAAAATTTAATGAACCTTCTCCTTTTAGTCGAAGAGGACCTGGCGCTAACTATATTATTAAGCCTGATATCGTTGATTATGGTGGTAATTTGTCTACTTCATATAAAATTGATGGATTAGGAGTCAAAGGTTTGGATTCAAGTGGGAAAATAATTGAAGGAAATGGAACAAGTTATTCGACTCCCCGATCATTGCAAAAGTACGCTTCCATATATGAAGAAATGGTAGAGCCTGATTTACTCCTCTCTAAAGCAATGTTAATACATTCAGCTAGGATGAACTCTCGTGAGTTATTAGACGAACATCCAGACAATATTAAATATTATGGATTTGGGATTTCTTCAGCTGATACAAAAGATATTTTGCAATGCAGTAAAGATTGCGTAACACTGATTTTCAAACAAAAAGTATCTCAGGGGACACATTTAGAAATGTATGATTTCCCATATCCAAAATCCCTTATCAAAAATAACAAATATATTGGTGAAATAGGAATGACCCTTGCCTACTTACCACCTTTAGACCCTAAATATGGTCGTGAATATTGTAGAACTAATATTGATGTTAGTTTTGGGACATATTCATACACAGCTGAAGGAAAAACTAAATATAAAGGTCAGGTTCCACTTGAATCAAAATGGGATGAAAAATTTGAAGCAGCACAAGTTAAGCATGGATTTAAATGGAGTCCTATAAAATCTTACTACAGAAAAATAAGTAAAGGAATTAACTTAGAGGATGGATGGAAACTACGAGTAGATTTAACTTCACGAGATGGATTGTACGTACCATCTCAAGAATTCGTTTTAATTATTACTATCAAAGATTCAAACGGTAATGATATTTATACAGAAATAACTAACACTTTAAGAGAGAAAGGTTATATCACTAACAATATCGAGACAAAATATCAAATTCGTCAAAAACAATAGAAGGAAAGGTATTTAACAACAAATATCAGACATTCAACAATGCCTAATCTTTTTTACCCATTTCTCAGTTTTTTTGCTTGTTTAAACTGCTCTATTCGCTTCTCCAACTGCTCAGTATTCAGTTTATTTTTCGCTTCCTGATCTATCAAGACTTTGTTCCTCAATAGTTATATCGTTTAGAGATATTTCTACTCTCTCACTAGACTTGAAACTTGTATCAAAAACCACATCTAGGAATTGTTCTACTTTGGTTAGCTCATTATCTGACATCTCTGATAGTCGATGAATCAGTCGTTTAAATTGATCATGGTTCTGTTTTTTCTTTTGAAAGAATTTCATTATATTCCCATTGAATAATCATTACCACCCGTCAAACGGGTGGTTTGTCCCAGGGCTATAAGCCCAAATTACCAGCCAGCGCCTAAAGACGCTGGCTTTCACTTTGTTCAAGCCTTATTGCTCTTGACTCGTCACTTGCCTCACAAAGAGGCTTTAGTATTACTTACCACTATCTCTAAAGGGATCCTCATATTCTTTTACACTCAATTCATCTAGTGCTATATCATGCTTTACTCGCTCTCGAATTTTCGTACTCGTGAAGAAATCATCCACTGGATAATTTCTTTACTCTTGAATATATTTCTTAATTGTGGCTTCATTAAGTCCCACCGTACTCACATAATAACCTTCCGCCCCGAAATGCCGATTCCCAAACTTGTACTTGAGATTGGCGTGTTTGTCAAACATCATGAGTGCACTTTTACCTTTTAAATAACCCATGAAACTCGAAACACTTATCCTCGGTGGAATACTGACTAACATATGTACATGGTCTGGCATTAAGTGACCCTCGATAATCTCAACTCCTTTATAACTACACAAGCGATGAAATATTTCGCCTAAACTACTTCGATATTGATTATAGATGACTTTTCGTCTATACTTAGGGGTGAACACAATGTGATACTTACAGTGCCACTTTGTGTGCGATAAACTATGAGCCTTTTGTGCCATATTTTTCTCCTTTCGCTTTACAATTGGTTTGAACACCTTTATTGTATCGTGTTTGGAGTTTTTTTGGTATAACCTTCGACGCGCACCCGCATAGTGGGTGGTTTTTTGTCTCGCACCTAACGGAGCGAGACGGACTGAGAGTCATATAAAAAGACCGATTCAAAATCATTAGAGAATACAATTCTAAAATTGAAATTTTTCGTGCTAATTCTATGAAATCTTGATTTTCTAATAAATTTGTACTTATTTCCTTCAACCTATACTAATCCCCCATTGTTTCAAGTTTGTAATTAAATCAAAAGTATTAGATATGATTTAAAAATCGTATTTTAGGCTCTCGTTGATCAATATCATAGTTTGCTATTTAATTTTAACTAAAAAAAACATTATACAAATCAATCTACTAAAGATGAATTTATGGTATACTAATGATAATAAATAGTTATCGGTAGGAGGTTTAAATGTGATTTTTCTATGTTTCAGTA